>JBNJGH010000009.1:0-52163 GCA_051747585.1 Candidatus Rifleibacteriota bacterium | reverse complement strand
ATGGAATTCAGGCGGTTTAAATTCATTTTTAAAGATTTTCTTCAACTATCTGCCTTTACATACCCAGCTGGGACATGATTTTCAGCTTATTCCCTGGCCCGAGAAGTTTTTTTATGCAATTAAGGGAATGTTTATTTTCAATGACTATCTGCTTTTTCTACTTGCCGGCCTTATCGCAATCTATTTAAACAAAAATACAGACTTTCCATTAAAAAGAAGGCTTATAGTTTCAACTTCAGCGGCAACGGTCGCTTTTTGGTTCTACCCGGCTATTTCGGGGCAATTCTGGTATTACCACTGGCTTCCATTTCAGTTTATGGTAATAATTCTGGCCTCTTTTCTTTTAAACCCTTCTTCTGCTTTAACGGGCAGGGTAAAAATGTTTGCCACAATCCTGTTTCTTCTCGTTATACCGTTTCAGGTGGGGCTTTCGCAGGAGTTCATTCACCAGTTAAATAACAAAAAGATTCCACAGCCTTTAAATGGTGTACCCGACCAGATCGCTGAGTTTTTGCAAAAGAATCTGAAACAGGGCGATAAAGTCCAGGCTCTGGACTGGGTAAACGGTGCAATTCACGGAATGCTGCAAGCCAAAGCAGTTTCTGCAACCAGATACCTTTACGACTATCATTTTTATCATCATATTTCGCACCCGTTTATAAAAAATCTGCGCCATGACTTTATCACCAAATTAAAAAAAGCCCCACCCCGCTTCTTCATTTATGTCTTTTTAAAATCAAGGGTAACCGGGCCTGATACCAGCATGGAATTCCCCAAACTCGGCAGGTTTCTATTCAAAAACTACAAGCCTGTAGTCAAAAACTCCGCCTACGCCATTTTTGAGATAAAAGACAAACAACGATAACATCCCGGCAATGCCCCACATTGCTTAACAAAGCTTTACCAGCCGGTTTCCAAAATTTATGCTATATTTCTCTCTGTAAATTAATGAAATTTCACCACAGAGCTCGCCGAGTCCACGGAGCTGATTTTTAAATCTTTTTCAGCCAGTGCTCACCGCAACAGCCCGCCCTCAGAAAAGCACTGGTGTTTTTCTGAGGGCGGGCTGTTGCGGTGAAAGCCGGGCGGTGAAACCGCCGGCTGATTGTCCTTCGGACAATCCACGGCTGAAAAAGATTTCTCGGTGAATCTCTGTGCTCTCTGTGGTTAATTTCTTTGTGATTTTGAGCTTCTGAGTGAGAACCGAAAACATAGACTGGGTAAAGCTTTTATAGAACCTCTTTATATAATGATATTTCTTTTTTTCACTTAATCGTTTATATCTAAAAAAGCCATTTTTTTCTTACATATTAAATTTCGTTTACTTTCCGAGGAGTCCGTCCCTGATTCTGCGTAAGCCCGCATTTTTGGAGATGTAAATGGAGAAGAGGGCGTCGGCAAAGTCTTTTCCGGGGATTGTTCCACAGACTTTGCCTTTCATCGTCACTTTGGTTCCTTTGCCCGGAAGGTAGGTGAAGATCATTTTTTCTCCCTTTCTCAGGTCTCTGGGATGAAAAGCAATGAATTGATCGACCTTTTTCCCCTGGTATTTATGCCTTTTAAAACTCTCCTTCCAGACATCGGTCAGTTGTTTGCGGCTGACTCTCGAGTGGAGAAAATGCGTAACCAGGTGACGGGCCGTGTCGCTTGCCAGGATGGCCTCTCCGTCCTGGGATTTGTTTTCCAGATAGAGACCGGCAACGTAGATTCCGTAGTTGAAGAACAAAACCCGCTTTGAACGAACGGCTAACCCATTAAGGGTGAGTTCGGTCCCCTCTATGGAAATGGAGTCTTCAAATTGGACTCCGGCTCTTTTTCGTGCTGAAGCGGCGCTTCCGATGAGAGAGAAAACAAGCGTCAGGACGAAACAATACAAAAGACAATTTTTCATGATATCGCAACTTTTCTTCAAATGTTCGGGGCTACCTTTCTGTTGATTCGTCGTTATATTAGCGAGATATAGAGAAATAGCCTGGATTTCTCCAGCAATACAAGTGTAATCCAGGAATATCTGACTGGTCAAATGAATAAATATTAGAAACTTTTCTCACACATTCATTCAAGGAACGCCTTAGAATGATACTAAGTTGTGAATCAAGAGACACCTTATTCAATTATCTGGGTTTATTACATTTTATCCGGGCAAATAAGATGAGCACGAAATTATCTTTATTTTTCCCAGGTGAATTTTGTTTTTAGATTGTTGAAGAGTTTGTAATTCTGGGTTATGTGCTGGTATCTGCCGGCAACAATTCCGGGGGAAATGCCAAGTTTTCCGGCAAGGCTTATGAGGGTGGATTTTTTTCGCGCACTTTGAATTATGGGGTTAAATTTTTCCTTCTTTTCAATCTGCTTTTTCAATGTAGCGTATGCTTTAACATCCTTAGCAAATTGTGGTTTATAAATGGAATGAGGCTCATTATTCTCCGAAAACTTCCTCAAGTGAAATCGGTGTTCTTTGGTTCTCTGTTGTTATTTTCTTTGTGCGCCTGGCGGCTTTACGGCTCGGTGTGAGATTCTTTTCGGGTATCGGGGTCGGTATCGGGTATCGGAATCGATTACGATGACGACAACGACTACGATTAGGAGGACGAGATTGACCAGGAAGAGAGGGACGCCATAGAATCCCCCGGAATTTATTGCTTTTTAAATCTCGACAGGTTAATTTAGGATATATTGTTAAGTTAAAATAACGGCGAGTCTTATTTTAGGTTTAAGGTGGCTCAAATGAAACGAAAGCTTCAGGGAAAATATGTAACCATATCTACGGTAGGTGAAAAAGCGCAAGCTTTTGTGCCTGCTCCTCTGCCACCAAAACCTGCAATTGTCTGGAAGGCAGAACTGCAGCAAAAATTTGATCAGGCAATGCTGGCGCTGGGAAAATTGGACAGTGTCTCAACTTTGTTACCAGATACTTCACTGTTTCTTTACATGTATGTCCGCAAAGAAGCCGTTCTCTCTTCAATGATAGAAGGAACTCAATCATCACTGACAGACCTTCTGCTTTTCGAATTGGACAAGGAGCCCGGGGTGCCACTGGATGACGTTCGCGAAGTGAGCAACTATGTTGCCGCTCTCAACCATGGATTAGATTTGTTAAACTCCGGTCTACCAATCTCGCTGAGGTTGTTTCGTGAAATCCATGGGGTATTACTCTACAAGGGCCGGGGAAGTAAGCACACACCTGGAGAATTCAGAACGAGCCAGAACTGGATCGGCGGAACTCGACCAGGAAACGCAGCATTCGCGCCACCACCTGCTGAAGAAATGATGGATTGTCTCGATAAATTAGAGCTTTTTTTGCATGACCAACCAGAAACAACCCCTTTGTTGCTTAAAGCAGCGCTGGCCCACGTACAATTTGAAACAATCCACCCATTTCTTGATGGCAATGGTCGCCTTGGCAGATTACTTATAACATTGCTTTTGTGTGAGCAAAATGTATTGCGTGAGCCGATGCTATATCTCAGCCTATACTTCAAAACCCATCGGCAATATTACTATGAGCTGCTCAATAACGTTCGCCTTACAGGCGATTGGGAGGCCTGGTTAGACTTTTTTGCCGAAGCAGTTATCTTTACCGCTACTCAGGCTTTTGAAACAGCACAGCGATTACTGAAACTAGCGAAAAGAGATCAGGGTAAGATTGAAGATCTTGGTCGGGCAGCATCATCTACTCTGCAGGTTCATCGAGCAATGATGGAGCACCCAATCACCAACTCAGGATGGTTAGTGGAAAAGACAGGCATCAGCCCAGCCACAGTTAACAAATCTCTGAGGCATCTACAAGATTTGGGGATCATTAGAGAACTGACGGCGCGCAAACGAAACCGATTTTTCAGTTACGCCGGCTATATTGAAATCATGAGCGAAGGAACTGAATTGCCGAAAACTCAGTAAATCTTTTTCAGCCTTTGCGATCCTGGCGGCTTTGCGGCTCGGTGTGAGATTCTTTTCGGGTATCGGGGTCGGTATCGGGTATCGGAATCGACAGCTATTACGACAACGATGACGATTACGAGCTTGATCAAAATATAATGACATAACAACTGAGAAATGATCCAGGAATTCTCTGGCAACTATTATTAGCTGATTACAAAAAGTTCTGGTTTTATTTATTTAGGGCAAATAAAGAATTTAAACCACTGAGGCCACCGAGGGCACGGAGTTAATTTTTTAATCTTTTTCAGCCAGGATTTGTCCTGTAGACAAATAGCCGGCGGTTTCACCGCCCGGCTTTTTCTTCTTCAGCAAGCCTTCAGAAAAACACGAGTGCTTTTCTGAAGGCTTGCTGAAGAAGAAAACAATGGCTGAAAAAGATTCTCTGTGTTCTCTGTGCGCTCTGTGGTTAGTTTCTTTGTGGCTTTGCGGCTTAGTGTGAGGCATATTCTTTTTTGAAACATGTTGATAGTGGCTGACCGAGAATTGCTATTCGACAAGGGTTCGTTTGAAAGGACCACGGAGTTCTGATAGAATACTGCTACTGCGTTTTCCGGGGAAAAAATTAATGTCACTGCAAATTCAAAATTTAGCTAAATCTTTTAATGTCAGGCAACTCTTCAGCAATGTGAGTTTTGCCGTAAATCCCGGCGATAGAGTTGCTCTGGTGGGCAGTAACGGCTCGGGAAAAACGACAATGATGAATATTATTCTGGGGCGGGAAGCAGCCGACGAAGGCCAGGTAACCAGCCCCAGGGATTGTCGTATTGGCTACCTTCCCCAGGAGATTTTTCTTCAGGAAGACATGAACTGGCAAAAAGAAAAAAATGAACTCACCCTCTGGGACCTGGCAACCCAGGCTTTTAAGCGTCTTGACCAAATCAAGGAAAAATTGAGCGAGATTGAAACTCAAATGGCATCGGGCAAAATTTCTGCAGCTCTGCAAGATGAATATGACCGCATGCTGATACTTTTTGAGCATGCGGGCGGCTATACCTGGCAGGCTCGAACCAACCGTCTGCTTAAAGGATTCGGCTTTCCTGAAGAGCGTTTTCATGAGCCACTAAGCAACTTTTCGGGTGGTTGGCAGATGAGAGCTTATTTTGCCCGGCTGCTGTTATCTGAGCCTGATTACCTGCTTCTCGACGAACCCACCAACTACCTTGATATTGCTTCAATTTCTTTTCTTGAAGAATATCTGGCCGGTTACGAAGGCGGAATTCTGGTTGTTTCTCATGATCGCTACTTTCTTGATAAGCTGGCCAATTCGGTTGTTGCCTTAATGCCGGAAGGGGCAAAGGTTTTCAGAGGGAATTATACGAACTTTCTCGAAGCCAGAGAAACCTGGGCAACAGAAGCTAAAGCAGCCCAGGATCGTCAGGATCGGGAACGAAAAAGAGTCGAACGCTTTATAGAAAGATTCAGATATAAAGCAAGCAAGGCTTCACAGGTACAAAGCCGAATCAAGCAACTCGAAAAGATCGAAGAAATACAACAGGTCGACTCGGACCCTTCACTCAGCTTCAGTTTCCCGGAGTGCGAAAGCAGCGGAGAAATTGTTTTGAAAGCCGAGAATCTAAGTCGCAGCTATGGTGACAATAAAGTATTGAACGATGTGGGTTTCAATATTCATCGTGGTGACAGACTGGCAATAGTCGGAGAAAACGGTACCGGAAAAACAACTCTTATGCGTATAATTGCTGGAGAAGACATGCAATGGGACGGGAAACTTGAATGGGGATACAAGGTTCATGCCGGATATTTTGCCCAGGACGAAGAAATAAGTTTTGAAGGCGAAGAAACAATATGGGATAGAATGTTGCGCGAAACTCCCCTTGATGCAGTTCCCAATCTTCGCAAACTTCTTGGTGCCTTTCTTTTTTCCGGTGATGATGTAAAAAAGAAGGTTCAGGTTTTATCCGGAGGCGAGAAAAGCCGCCTGGGTCTTGCCAGAATGATGCTGCGCCCCTGCAACTTGTTGCTGTTGGATGAGCCAACCAACCATCTTGACATAAACAGTCGCGAAGCCCTTCTCGAAGCACTTGATAATTTTCCCGGAACGATTATTTTAGTATCACATGACCGTTTTTTTCTCGATTGCCTGGCAACAAGGGTTCTTGCTCTTAAAAAGGGCTCAGCACATATTTATGAAGGAAATTACAGCCATTATCTATGGGCAGAAAAGTTCCGTAATACAGAGGATGAATGCCGGGAAATTACTGAAAACGAACCGGTAATTTCAGATAAAAAACAGCTCGCACGCGAAAGAAATAAGAACAGAAAACAACTCAGCAATAAAATTCAGCGCTTGAAAAAAAGCATTGATAAAAGCGAAAAAGAGATCTCTAACATCGAGCTTGCTTTGGCAGAAATAGAAGAATTGCTTGCACAGCCGCCGTTAGAATTTGACAGCAGCAAAATAGCAGATGTGTCAAACAAACATGCGTCGATTAATCAGAATCTTGAAAACGAAATGCAGGTTTGGGAAAGTCTGCATATTGAGCTTTCAGAAGCTGAAAATGATTTGCAGAACCTGCAAGGAGGGTAAGGCAAAATAATGGCAGATAAAGATCAGCAACCCCAGAGAGGGATTCTTGAAAAGACTCGCCAGAAGACCACAAGACCTTCTAAATATAAGGTTTTTCTGCTCAACGATGACTATACAACCATGGAATTTGTTGTAGAAATACTGGAAAACGTTTTTGGCAAAAGTAAAGTTGAAGCTACCCAGGTTATGTTGCACGTTCATCGAAACGGCAAAGGGTTGGCCGGCGTTTATACTAAAGACATAGCTGAAACAAAAATTGCTCAGGTACATAACCTCGCCCGCGACAATGGCTTTCCGCTTAAATGCGATATGGAGAAAGAATGATTAGCAAAGATCTTGATATAACCTTACAGGCAGTAATAGAAGAAGCGTCTAAACGCAGGCACGAATACCTTACCGTAGAGCACCTGCTTTATGGAATAGCTTACGATTCAGTGGGAATGAAAATTCTGGGGGCTTGTGACTGCAACATAGACAAACTGCGGCAGGACCTCGAAGAATACTTCAATGAAAATATACCAAGAATTTCTCCTGATTCTAACCGTGAGCCAATGCCGACCATAGGCTTTCAACGAGTTTTTCAGCGAATGGTTATTCAAACCCAATCTGCAGAAAGAAACGAAGCGACTGCAGGCGATTTACTTGCAGCTATTTTCAGTGAAACAGAATCTTATGCCGTTTATTTTCTCCAGAAGCAGAATTTAAGCCAACTTGATGTTTTAAATTATATATCTCACGGAGTAGTAAAGACCCGTGAAGAAGGGGACGAAGGCTACACAGAATCGGGAGTCGAGCCCGAATCAGTTGCAGAAACTGAAGATGTAAAAGACCCACTTGCTCAGTTTGCCGAATGCCTCAATGACAAAGCCGCAAAGGGAAACATTGACCCATTGATAGGAAGAAAAACCGAAGTCAGCCGCGCAGTTATTATTTTAAACCGGCGTAAAAAAAACAATATCATTTTTGTCGGCGAACCCGGCGTAGGCAAAACCGCGCTGGTAGAAGGAATCGCGCTCCGAATTCATCAGGGAAAAGTGCCTGAAACTCTTAAAAAAACAAAAATTTATTCACTCGACATGGGTTCGCTTCTGGCAGGCACCAGGTATCGGGGTGATTTTGAAGCCCGACTCAAAGCCACAATAAGAAGTCTGGAAAAAATACCTGACGTAGTACTCTTTATAGACGAAATTCATACCATTATTGGAGCCGGCGCGGTAAGCGGTGGAGCTCTCGACGCTGCAAACATTCTGAAACCTACCCTTGGTTCGGGTAGAATTCGTTGCATTGGCACTACCACCTTTGAAGAGTATAAAAACTTCGATAAAGACAGGGCTTTCTCGCGAAGGTTCCAGAAAATAGATCTATATGAACCGGATGTTAAAGAAACTTGTCATATTTTAAAAGGCTTAAAGCCTGCATACGAAAATTTTCATCAGGTATCATTCAGCAAAAAAGCTATAAAAGCCGCTGCAGAGCTGTCTGCCAAATATATTCAAGAGCATTTTCTGCCCGACAAAGCAATAGATGTTTTAGACGAAGCAGCTACCATACTTAAACTTTCCAAAAGATATAAAAAGCGGAAAAAGGTTGTAAAGGCCGATATTGAAAAGGCTGTTGCCAAAATTGCACGCATTCCGCCCAAGAGAATTTCTACTTCTGACCTCGAAAAACTGCACAGCCTGAAAGCTGACCTGGAAAAGGTTATATTCGGCCAGAACCCCGCTATCGAAGCTATGGTAAGAGCTATAAAAATTTCCAGGGCCGGAATGACCGATAACACGCGACCTGTTGGTTCTTTTCTGTTTACCGGCCCTACCGGAGTAGGCAAAACAGAAGTGGCCAGACAACTGGCAATCAATCTGGGCATTAATTTCCTTCGTTTTGATATGAGCGAGTATATGGAAAAACATGCCGTTGCCCGTTTTATAGGCGCCCCCCCGGGCTACATAGGTTATGAAAGAGGCGGAGCTCTTACCGATTCTATTCGCAAACACCCCTACTCCGTATTATTGCTGGATGAAATCGAAAAAGCACATGAAGATATTTTTAACATTCTGCTTCAAATCATGGATTACGCCACTCTGACCGATAACACCGGTAAAAAAGCTGACTTTCGTAATGTCATAATTATTATGACATCAAATGCCGGCGCAAGAGAAATGGCAAAGGGCTCCATAGGTTTTGGCCAGAACGAAAAAGATGTTGCCTGGAAAGGCAAGGCAGCAATCGAAAAACTATTTTCGCCTGAGTTCAGAAACAGGCTCGACAGTATTATAACTTTTGCACCGCTGTCAGAAAAAATAATGGAAATGGTAGTCGATAAATTTATAGACCAGCTCAACGCCCAGCTTAAAGAACGAGAAGTAGAGCTAAGCCTTACGGCAAAAGCCCGAGAAATACTGGCCCACAAAGGTTATGACCCGATACATGGCGCCCGCCCTCTCGCACGTGTCATTCAAAAAGAAATCAAAGACGCTCTGGCCGAAGAAATTCTTTTTGGCAAACTCAGCAAAGGTGGCAAAGTCAGGATTTCCGGCAGAGGTACTCAGCTTAAATTTAAAATTAATTCAGAAAAAAACTAGAATTTTTGTAATATATTCTCAGATACCTGCCGATGAGACACCCGATAAATGCTGTAATAATGTCTGCTCTTGTCAGTTAAGCAGTTTATAGCCGACAAACAGACAACAAAGGAGCTGGGTATGAAAAAAAATACCGCAATAGTCGCATTGGCAGCCTGGCTGTTCACTGCCCCCGTCTGGGCACAGCAGGAATATGCTCAGCAGCAACTGAAACAAAACGGTTTCAGTTCTACTTTGCAACAGGTAGTTAACCATCGTGGACAGCCACGACGGCAAACTTATAATGCCCCGGAATATTATGGTCAGAATCAATCTCTGCCGCCTATAACCGGTCCATCAGATCAATCCGGCTCATCCCCACAGATGAGCCTTCCCCCAATCAGCGGAAACATCACCACAGAAAATCAGCAGGAACTGAATTCAGATGTTGCTGCCCCGATTCCTGTTCAACGATCCGCGCCCGTTGTAAGAAGCCGCAGTCGCAACAAAAAAACGACCGGCGGCAACGAAATCTATTCGCAAGAGCCGCTGAATCTCCCTCCGGTAACAAATTTACCCGTTCCATCAAGAACGGGCCTGCCACCGATCAGTGATGACACCATGATGATGGTACCAATCGATGAAGCTGTTACCCGCGTACTTGCCTGTAACTTTAACGGTCTTACAGGCCTTATTCAGACTACCGCTGCAGATGTCAGCAAGGCGGGTTCATTTAAAATGGGCTTTCATTCAAGCTGGTTTGATCTCGACAGAGTTTACGATCGAGTTCTTGCCAGTGGCGAAAGCGGCGAATTGCTTGAGCTGCCGATCTTTTTCAACTATGCAGTCACCGATGACCTGGAAATAGCCTATACCATTCCGGTTAAAGACTACACTATTAAATCCAGAATCCTCTGGACCAAAGACATTTCTGAATCCGGCACCGGCGACTCAAAACTTGCATTTAAATACAGAATGTTTGATAATCCTCAATACCAGATGCGCGGCGCTTTCGGTCTCGGCTTCAAATTCCCGACCGGAAACGATGACAAGGGCCTTGGTACCGGAAAAACCGACTTCGAAATCTATACTGCTTTCAGTAAAAATTTCGAAAAGATTATAGCCCACCTTAACCTTGGTTACGTTATGACCGGTGATCCCAACACCCAGTTTTATCCCGACGGTCTGGCCGATAAATTCTATTACAATATAGGTATTGAATATCCTCATACCCACAATGTAACTGTCATGGCCGAAGTCAATGGTGAAGACTGGGGCGCAGAAGGCATAAAAGTTGATGTAACTCCGGGTTTACGTTACACGCCAACCGAAAACTTTGCTTTTGAAGTTGGAGTTCCGATAGCCATTACCAATGACCAACGTTACGGTTATAATTATCGTCTGGTTCTAGGGCTTACATCTTTCTTTCAGTAAAATAACATCAAAAAAAGCGGGGGCTGCTTTAAAGCGGTTTCCGCTTTTTTTTGTACAAAAATAGTGGCCGCCATATTCAGCAGCCACTATTTATCAACTTAACTTAAAAGAATTTTATTGAATCATACAGATGGTGGTGGTGGCGGAGGAGGTGGAGGAGTCTGAGCAAATACTACAGAAAGTCCCTGAATTTCACCGGCTTTTTTCCAGCCATCCTGCCCGGCAGTCCAGACCAGAGAATCAGGCTTGAAGTCTCCTTTGGCCGCCATAGTTTTTAAATCCTCAGGCGAGAAAGGCCCCTGGGTCTGGCCATTTACGGCTACATGCCACTGCGGCGCAGCTGGTGGTGGAGGTGGTGCGGGAGCCTGTTGTTGAGGCGCTCCCTGGCCGCCCATCTGGCCGGCCATGTTCATGCCCATTCCCATGCCCATGCCGGCACCCATGCCTACACCGGCACCGGCCATTCCGTTAGGATTCTCGGCTGCGGCGTTTAAAGCCTGGAGTCTTTCAATGGTTGAATATGCATGAAGTCCTTGATTGTTAATCTGGCCCATAGCGTTGATAGCCTGAGCATCAGCCATTTTGTCAGAAATTTTATCAATTCGTTCCTGGGTTTTTTCATCGAAATCAGTATTTTCAATACGAAAATCACTCATTTCAAAACCGAGAGGTTCAAATTCAGTTTTAACCAGATCGGAAAGCTGTTTGGACAGTTCCATGCGGTTTTTATCAATTTCAGCATAGCTGTAACCGGCTTCGGCAAAAACATCGGCTAAAGGCAGCATAATACGATCTACAATAACGTTACGCACCATTCCTATTGGCACTACCGTCTGATTACTGGCTATTTCGGTGAAGAATTTTCTGGGGTCGGTAATATGAAAAGAAAAGTTACCGAATGCTCTCATTCCTACCGGGAATTTATAAACAGGATCATTATATTTTATTGGAGATTTTGTTCCCCATTTCTGGTTTAAAAATTCAGTCAGTCTTACAAAATAAATTCTGGCTTTGTGCTCAGAAGTGAAATTCTGCATGACTTTTGAAATAGTTGTCCAGAATGGGACATTGGCAGTTTTAAGTTCAAACATGCCAGGGAAATCATGAATAGCTTTAACTTGACCTTCATAAACAAAAATAGCGGCCTGACCAGGGTTAATTATGAGCTTTGAAGCATTCTTCAGCTCATCGTTGGTTCCTGTCCACTGCGAAATCAACACATCGGGATCCGGATCGACCCATTCAATAACAGAACGTAACTGATTACCCCAAAAACCCATGTCTTTCCTCCCGTAATTCAAATAAAACCAAATTATTAATTCAGCCTTTTATCAGTATATGATTTTTTTATCTTCTTATCAATACCCGCTTTTGCTATAAGATAAATTTTGAATGCTATAGCCTGACAGAATTTCGAAGCATTTGTTTAAATTCTATTAGATTTGCGGTTATAATAGAAATGTTACAGCTATATTCAGAAAGGATTGAGTATGAACGACGACAATCTAAAGATACTTCAAGCTATTAATGAAAAAGACACACAGCTTGCTTTAGAACTGATTGAAAAAGGTGAAAACGTAAACCAGGCAGATGAAATCGGCATAACCCCTCTTCATCAGGCTGGAAAATTCGGAATGGTTGAGGTGGTTAACAAACTTATTGAAAAGGGTGCGAACATAAACGCCTGCAATCGTGATGGCGTAACTCCGATTTTATGGACCGCAGCCAGAGAAAAACCCGAGACTTTTAAAATTCTGATAGATCATAAAGCAGATTTGAGCGCTACCGACCGTGATGGATGGAACACGCTTCATTGGGCTGCTTTTCGCGGCTGTGACCCGATTGTAAAATCTTTGATAGAGCTTGGTATGCCAATAAATGAACCGGATAAAGAAGGCTGGGCTCCTCTCCACCTGGCTGCGCAACAAGGTTACAGCAGCACCGTCAAACTATTGCTCGAAGGCGGAGCCGACAAAACAATCCGTAACGACAGTAATCAAACCGCTTTAGATCTGGCTAAGCTACAGAAAAAAGATGATGTTATTGCTACTCTGCTTTAACCGTCATTTCTGAATCATCTTTAACATCGAGGTTGTTTATACCTGAAACTTTGGAAAATTCTCCGCTTTGCACCCAACTATCGAGGTGTTTTGCTCTCATAATAAGAAATGGGTGGCTCATGTGGCTCGAAACCAGAGCGGTATATGTTTTGTTAATAAAAGAATAGTCTGAAGCATCTTCGTAAGATCTGATCTGTTTCAAAAATTCAGCTTCATCCATTTCTTCATATAGCTTTGGCGAACCGGCACCCAGCTTCATAAAAGAGTGATTAGCAGCTGTCTGACTCTGAACCGTTAACAGCCCGCAACGATCGCCGGTAAGTTCAGACTTGCGCTCCCAGTCGAACAGGGCAAGTTTCAGGCCGGTACTGAGCAAACTCGACAAACCCAGAGTTGCAGAAGCGGCAATTTCGAGAACAAGTTTAAAATTGCGAGCCATAGTTTTATATAGAACATGACCACATTTAATATGGCCAAGCTCATGCCCGAGAACAAAAAAAAGTTCTTCGTCACCCATTGATTCAATAAGCCCGGAAGTTAAAACGATAAACGGGCGGGTGCGTCCATAAGTAAAGGCATTTGGAATAGGATCAGTGGTAATATAAAGTTCGGGTTCATCCATATCGAGAATTTTAGTTGCATGACGCAGCATTTCTCTTAGTTTTGGAAACATTTTTCCCTTTACCTGAATATTACTGGCAAGATTGGTTATGCGAAAGAACTGCTCAAAACCGTGTTCCATCAGTTTAGAAATCAAATATTCGAAACCGGGAATAGACTGTAAAGCCATGGTAGCCTGGCGATCCCATGGATGCTGAAAATCTTCGCCACGAAGATTGGGAAAAGTTTTAAGTCGACGCCTGAAAGTTTTTTCCTGTTCCATATTGCCCCTCTTATCCGCAAAGCTTGTATATTTAAGCATAAACCAGTTTCAGCTGATTTTCAATTTTTAGAATAGAGCGCCAGGTCACTTCGACTCCGCTCAGTGACCAAAATAAGATGCAAAAACACTACCAGAGTGCAGTAAACCCGGCAATTATTGAATATATGCCGCAGGCAGAAACAATAATATAAAAGGGAAGGCGGTAATAGAAGGTTTCAATTTCAATATTGTCAGCTTCATCTTCTTCGGGCTCTGAAATAAGGCTATTCCAGTATTTCAAGCCATAAAGAAAAATTCCAAGCAAAAATAGAAACAAGCAGAAATTTAATATTACTATCCACATATAATTATACCTTCTGCCTTTTTATACAATTGCTAAACCTGCAGGTCAAGGCAAATTAGCTTGTTCCTGATTTGATTTTAATCAGTTCCGGTATAGTAATAAAACGATAATTTTCTTTTTTAAAAGCGGTAATTAGAGTCTGTAACATGCCGGCGGCACCGGGATGAATATCATGCAACAAAACAATGCTTCCCGGAGCAATCGACTTCATAATCCTGAAAAGAATATGATCGGGGTCTTTATTTTCCCAGTCACGACTGTCACAATCCCACATGACTTCATGCCAACCCTGTTCATGAATTAGTTTTTTTACTTTCTCATTGGTGTGACCGTATGGTGGGCGCACTAAATAGCAGGGTTTCCCCGTAATTCCACTGATTAAATCATTTGTTTTCTGCAAGGAATCAAGCGACCGACTTTTAGTTTGTTTAGCCAGAGACTTATGATACCATGAATGGTTGCCAAGTGCGTGACCAGCCTGACTTATCCGGGCTAAAACTTCAGGGTAAAGTTGAGCTCTGGTTCCTACCACAAAAAAAGTGGCTTTTACTTTGTTTTTGTTCAAGACTTTAAGAATCTCTGCGGTATTCTCCTGGTGTGGGCCATCATCGAAAGTTAAAGCAATGTATTTTTCACCTTTTTCGGCCTTGAAACTTTTTATAATTTCTGTACAGGAAGCCAGGCCTAAAGGTTTGAAAGGCTCTCTTAGATTGTTTCTGGCGCCATTGCCATATAAAGCTTTGTATTTTTCTCCAGTTTTGCCATATTTTCGCCCGCCATTGGGCAACATTCGCTGAAAACCAATGTTCCCGTTCATAGAAACCGGATGTTTGTAACTGCCCAAACTTAAAAGTTTACTTTTTTTTCGGCTCGGGCCCAGGTTGTAGCCAAGCTCCATCAATCTTCTTTCTGCAGGTACGAAATCTGGTTGTAATCGAAGACTGTTTTTAAAACAGTTTGCAGCAGCAACTACATTCCCGTCTTCCTGCTCCAACAATCCAAGATTATAGTAAATCCAGTGTGACTCAGAAATACTCAAACCCGATTTAAATACAATTCTGGCTTGGGCGCGACGTCCCATCTGCTTATAAGCAGAGCCAAGATTATTGTAAAGATGCAGGTAACGCGGATTAATCTGTAAAGCATATCGCCATAATTTAACAGCCTCTTGAAGTTGCTTCATTCTCGCGTAAAGAATACCCAGAGAATTAATCGAAGCTACATCGCGGGGATTTTTTTTTATTTTTTCGCTTAAAATATTAAAATCTTTCTGAGCATCCGGTGGCGAATTCTCAGAAAAGGATCTCCCCTGAAGGGGCAAAGTAAGCATCAATAAAGCCATAAAAGCGATACAAACGTTAAACGGCAATGTTTTATTTTTCATTAAAAGCATTATCGGCTTGATAAACAGAATCAATAACGAATTTACGGGTTGTTAAGTGTAACATCGATAAGACAATGCCATATCTTTTCTGAAAGGTTTTGCGGTTGCAAATTTATTTTTTCTATATATTCAATTCCAGGCTGAAAATTCAATCGCGAAAAAACAATACTCAACAAACCGAGCACTTCAATGTTTACAGTTTTAGAATCAGTTTTAACAAACTTGAACAATTGCTGTTCGAGCTTTTGACGTTCTGACGAGTCAAATTGACCGATATAAGGCAAGCCTGTTAAAAAGAGCAAGTTTGTTGCCGGATTCAAAGATGGGTCGCTTTTAAAGTTTTTAATTATGAAAGCGAGACGCTTACGATAGTTGTGTCGCTGCTGAGTGCTTAAACTGAGAAAGTTCGGGTAATACAGTCCGGCAATGGTAAAAGCTTCAAAAAGCGCAGAAGCAGGTCTACCAACCATCAGGGGCCTGAAGAAAAAATCAGATCCCATATACCCCTTTTCATCACGCCAATCAGGAAATAGTGTCACAATTTTTGTCAAGACCGTTTCTATGTCGTAGCCAATATTAGAAAGCAAAGAAAAAACAGCTCCGGCGCATAGAGTCGGAGTAATTGTGCCATAATCCGGCTGGCTGGCAAAATTATAGCTCCCGTCAGCTTTTTGCAGCCCCTCAATCTTTTTAAGCATATGCCTGACTTCTGCTTTTGGAGTCTTGAATTTCTTCTGCTCAGCTTGATCTATCAACAAAGCCAATGGCAAAGCGGTATGGCAGGAAAAACAATTATGCCTTCTCTGAAAAGCATTTACTTCAAGAGTAAGAGCGGCGATTTCATCTTCGATTTGCCTGGTTACCCCTCTTGTTGCGTTTAATTTTATTGAACCCCCAGAGCCGTCAACATTCTTTTCAAGGTATACGGGCGAAACAAAAATTTGTTCAGCCAAAAGACCACCGAGTTTAAACACAATTTCTTTTTGATCATTACCTGCTGAGCCAAGAATCTTTCTATTGCCACACTTTAAAACTACGGCTCGGCACTTTACTCTTTCTCCCCAGAGTTCCTTGTTATAAACGGGAAACACAACCGTATCAAGTGACAAAGTTTCGGCAAATCGAATTAAAACATCATTATTACCGGACTTTTCAACAGTAAATTCAAATTCGCCCGCAAATCCGGGGCAAAAAGAACCAGCAATAGCAACCGCTAAAAAAAGTAAAGTTTTAAGATTTTTTGAAGATGCCATATTTTTTCAACTTATAATGAAGATTTTGTCGAGTTACCCCTAGCATTGAAGCTGCTTTTGAGTAGTTCCATCCGGAACTTTTCAAAGCCTGTTTAATTATGCTTTCTTCAATTTTACCCATGGTTTCCTGCAGTGGCTGTTCACTATAGCCTTCCAGAAAATCAGAACTATAACTGTCAAAGTTACTCTCAGGTAGATTAAGATCAGAAGCCTCAAGAATTCCACTTCGCTTCATAATAACAGCCCGTTCAATAAAATTTTCCAGCTGCCTGACGTTTCCGGGCCAGTCATAAGTTTTTAAAGCCGCAAAAAAGTCTTCGGAGCCCGAAGAAACTTCGCGAGAATGACGGCCGGCAAATCTTTTTATAAAATGCTTCGCAAGTGCTTCAATGTCTTTTTTTCTTTGCCTTAAAGGGGGAATAATAATTTCAACAATGTTTATACGATAAAGCAGATCTTCTCTAAAATTTCCTGCTTTAACCTCATCTTTTAAAATCCTATTGGTCGCAGAAATCACCCTGACATTGGTGCTCAAGCTATTGTTTCCACCTACCGGCTTAAAGCTGCCATCCTGCAAAACGCGCAAAAGCTTGGCCTGATTCGCCTGGGTTAAGTCTCCAATCTCATCAAGAAAAAGAGTTCCTCCGTCTGCATCCTTAAAAATACCAACCTTATCAACGATAGCGCCGGTAAAACTCCCTTTTTTATGCCCGAACATTTCGCTTTCGAAAAGAGACTCGGGAATTGCGCTACAATTAACCGGAACAAAAGGCTTGTCTTTGCGCAAAGAAGCTTTATGAATTTCCCGGGCAACCAATTCTTTGCCCGTTCCACTTTCCCCGGAAATTAGAACAGTACTGTCGGTATCGGCGACACTGGCAATAATCTGCTTCACCTGTTTAATTTCATCAGAGTTCCCGATTAAAGTTTGAAAATCATTAATTGTCGATTCGCCTTCTTTAGCAGAAAGCGCTTTAATCACTGCCTGTTTAAATTCCGGCAACTCAAAAGGCTTTAACAGATAATCGCTCGCTCCGAGTTTAACTGCAGTTACCGCCGACTCAACCGAAGAGAAGGCTGTCATTAATATACATGGAATGTCGGGATAAACTTCTTTAAGTTTACCAAGCAACTCTATACCGGTCATACCACTCATTCTGATATCTGAAATAACCAGGTCAACTTTTCTTTTATGCAAAAATTCCAGAGCCAAAATTGGATTGGAAAAATCAAACACTTCGTATCCATCTAATTCAAGTGCTTTTTTTAATGCTTTTAATAATTTACTCTCATCGTCTACGAGTAGAATTTTATATTTCATATCTATTCCCCAACCTCTATTTTTTCTTTAGCACCTGGTAACATTATCTCAAAAATTGTTCTATTTTCACATCTTTTTACTTTAATTTTTCCACCATGCCCCTCGACAATCGCCTGGCAAATTATCAATCCAAGCCCTGTCCCTTTGATTTTCGTTGTAAAAAGAGGCTCAAAAATAAGCTCAGGATCACATTCAAAACCCTCGCCATTATCCTGAAAATTTATAACAAAGCCCTCGTTAAGATTATAAGCCTCTATGACAATTTCTTTAAACTTATTACGTTTCATCGCATCAACAGAATTTTTACAAAGGTTTATCATAACTCTTTTCAAACCCTGCTCATCAACAAGCAAGCTTCCTTTGGCTCTGTTTTTTAATTTAAAAACTATAGAAGAAAACTCTTTATTGTTTATCAAAAATTCTGTCAAATGATTAAAAGTCTGTTCGAAATCTTTTTTTACAAGATTTGGCCTTGTTTGCCCGGTATAGGTTCTTAGAGTTGTTATAATGTTTTTACATCTTTTTACTTCTTCAACTATTTCTTCGATTTCATCTACACTGACTTCAGCACCTTTTTCAATGGCTTCTTTAAGCAAACCTGCATTGGCCAGGATTGTTCCCAGAGGATTATTTATTTCGTGAGCAATACCGGCAGAAAACCGGCCAAGCGCTGCCAGTTTATCTTTTTTGGCGAGCTCTTTTTGAACTTCTATCAGTCTGCTTTGCGCCATTGCCAGCTCATCGACCATCTTATTAAAACTTTGTGCAACAGCTTCTATTTCGTCGCCGCAATCGACCATTGGCGCCTGATCTAATGGAATCTGCTTCCAATCGCCCTGAGCAACCTTTTCTATTCCGCTTCCCAGGACCCGTAATGGCTCAAGTAGTTTGCGTCCAAGAAAGTAACCAAGGATGAGAAGACCGATTACCTGAAGAATTGACAACCTCAGCATCAATTGATCTATATCTGGACGGGAAATAACCGCTCTCTGAGCCGGGTAGCCGACAATCAGCCCGATGCCGTTATTGATCGAAAAAGCTCTAACCCGGTATAACTCACCTTCATAATTAAGCTGAACCGTAGATTGCCCTTCTTTAAGCCGTTTTGCAAAATCGATATTCTCACGAAATATCTTGCGTTCAAGAACTCCATTATTGTCGAATAAGCAGAGCAACGGGACATTTAAATTACTAATTTTAGCTCTAGTTGCAATTGTTATTCTGGTATTTTTATATATCTTACTGCTTGCAACAAGGTAGGCATGATGGGAATAAGGACCATTTTGTGCCAGACGTTTTGGAACAGCCACAGTAGGTTGCAGAGAAAGACGAGGCTTGTTTTTAATGCTCGTAGATTTACTCTGTTTATCAATTAGCAGCCAGTCAAGATCAAGATTGTTTTTTAAAGTTTCGCAGTAAACTTCTATGTCCTGCTCAGATTGTTCCAGCATATTCAGGTTCGAAAAAGAACCGGCAATCTGTTCACAGGTTAGATTAAGATTTTTTTGTTCCTGATCAAGATAATTTAAAACCTCAGACTTGAAAGATTTCAACTTTTCAAAGTCTGAGCGATCGATCGAAAATCCCAAACTCTGAGCAGCCCAGAAAGAAACCGCCGAAATGACTCCAACGGTTAGTAATATAAATCCGAGGGCAATTTTAAGTCTTATTCCCATTAACAATAAGTTTAAGTAATTCTTTCAGCTGCAAGGTTATAGAATATGAGGCTGTCAATACTGATAAGTGTTAAAGCCCCCATTTACTCAGATCTATGTCTGATGTGTCCATGTCAAAGCTCTTCATGCTCTTAATTATTTCAGAACCTGCGTTAAAGATATCACTCTTGGCGGTAAATAATTCTTTGGCAGTTCTACGTAATCGATCTTTATCTCCGCCGGCAATACCTCTTATCTTGCTCCAGTTCATTTCACCTTTTTTCTTCATATCCTGCAGAGCTTTTTTAATTTTTTTAGCCTTCTTTTTGAGTCGCTTGGTACGACCGCTTACTCCGCCCCAAACACGGGAAAAACCACTGCTGCCCATATCAAAAACAGCCTCAGGATCGAGATCGGCAACTTTGCTGTCTATATCCAGAATTTTGTTTTCAACATTATCAAGACTGGATTTAAGCTTTTGTTTTGCCCGATCGATCTGTCCGATAGTCATATCTTTAATATCTTCAGCCATATTTTCAAATTCAGTTCCCACTTCTTGAACGACCTGTTTGGCATCTGATTTAATCCCAGCGAGCAAATCTCCCTGAGTTTTGAAAAACTGCGATACCGAACCAACATCTCTCCAATGAGGATCAGAAGCTTTTGCCGCATCTTCGCGCATGACAATCATCTGACTCATTTCATGAATCTGTGCTTCATCCTGCTTCAAGCCATCAAAAGCAAAGGCCGATTTAACTTCAACTATAAGTTGTCCGGGTGAATCGGGAATTTTTTCGACTGAAAATTTTTCCAGGTTCTCGCTGACAAGCCATGCTTTGCCCATAAATTTTCGTCTTAAAAAAGGCTCCTTGTAATGATATTCGAGCTTTACGTCTTTATCTGAATCAGGTTTTCTAACCTTAATTCTAATAATCTCATCACCTATATTTTCAAAGGACTCAAGCCGAGCCTGCTGCAAATCATGGGTTAAAATCTTTAGAATTTTGCCAACCTCTCTTTTGGCTTCTTCCCGACATGTAATAACCGCTCTTTTGTGGGAAGCAGTTTTTAAAATATAATAGAAGGTAGTAGAAATAAGAGAAAGGATGAAAAAGGCAACCAGTATCTCAACCAGCGTAATTCCTTTGCGTTTCATTACAAATTCTCCTCTCAGGGTTTTACAATAAGCATGGATTTGGTTCTCTTAATTGGCGGAGCTTTAGGACGATCCCAGTACACCATCATATCAACCTGAACCATTGATCGATCAACCTTGTCATTACGAATAAGATATGACCAGGTACCAACAATCTGAAAATCACGATATTTTTTCTGTAACTCCAGAACTTCGTTATAGGTTACCGGAAAAAATCCCGATGGAAGCTCATAAGGGCCGTAATCATCATCAGCAGCTTCCTCGGTGGCAACGTTAAATTTTTTAAAAGGCATAGTCACCAGCTCTTCTTTAACACTCTGCAGAATGTGGTCAGCCTTTTGGATTTTTTCGGTTTCAAGAGCGGTAGCAGCATCATCTGAAGAATGGTAGAAAATCGGAATAATTGCCATCATAAGCACTGCAACAGCAATAAACACCTCAAGCAGAGTTATTCCACTGCTGCTGTTTTTTATATCTGCAAACAAAACCATAATAACTAGGCCGTCACTTTTTAAGGAATTCAAACTTCTCGAGCCGAGAACTGAAGGTCACATAATACCTTGTAGGATCAAATTTAGCTATAGGCTTTATCATTGAAATCAAAGAACTGCGACAGTGATTCGAATGATAATAAACGTCTATTTCTCCCTGGCACTGGCTGGAATCATACCTGTTCATCACCAGATTACCGTAAATCTTCAATTTAGAACCAATGGTATTACGCAGCCCACGGTCTGAAAACAGGCAGGCATGGACATCTATATTCTGGTAATTGTTAATTACAGCTCCATTTCGTGCAATCAGCGAAAAAACCGTCGAATTACCGTTTGGATCATATTCTTCTTTAGTTACACTACCACCAAGATGAATATTTGCCGCAGCCACTATCATTCCACGCCCCATTACATGCATTTCCGGCAGCCAGAGATTGTCATTTACAAAAGTAACCCCATCACAAATAAATGTTTTTTTGCCATTGTAATCTATGCATCTGTTATCAAAATCTTTCAGAAAATCACTTGAGGTTTCATAATAATAGCTTGCCTTTTTTAAATACTGGCTGGGCGCATAGAGATTTGGTGGCAGGTTTTTAGGGTCTTCCGGATCCCAGAGGGTTTCAGCCTCATCTTCGCTTGAGTAAGGAGGATATTTACAGAAACCATAGGGCTCTTCGTGGTTCGTAGCCCACAACCAGGGAATAGGGATATCAAGCCCCATAAAGCCAATGATTGGAATAGGAGGAATGAAAATTTTTACAATCATTATTTTTATATGGGTATAGATTTTGCGTAAATTTCCCTCGACTCTAAGGGAGAAAGGAAACTCAACATGAAAATCACCAAACAGCATGGTGTGCCTGAAAACCGGCAAGACCGGCACCCAGTAAGTGCCCATGCCACCGGGATCTGCTGTGCTGAAATAACCCCAATCAAAGGGTTCACCCTTTGCCCAGAAATTATACATAACCGATTTGAAACCTGGAACCACATTGTGTGATCTGTCTCCATCCGGATGTTTGTCTACGCATGCGGGTTCAGGCATAGGCGAATCACTCGTGTCTTCATGAGGCAAAAGCAAAGCGGCTATTTCGATTTTCCTTAGATCGTCTTTGGTCTTTGGCGGGAATGTGTCGAACATACCCAGAAAAATTCGCATGGGCTTCGTGCCATTAACTCTAACTCTTCCGGGTAATTTAAGCTCGTTGCAAAGTTGCTTAAGATTAAGTGATGTCAACCCATCGAGGCTTTTCAGAAGAGTGTCGAATCCGGGAATGTTGTGAACTGACAAAAACCCCATTCCTTTGTTAAAATCTATCTTCTCGTTACCTTTCCAATTTTCTTTGTTTTCCAGGTCTTTATTTTCATAAGGAAGCCTCGAGTTAGCAATAAAAAACGAATGATCAGGGGCAACAGGTTGAATATCGGCGACCCTGAATTCACGCTGCATTACCAGAGTTTTCTCGAGCGTAGGTCCATCTTTTGGATAATAAGGAGAATATTGAACTTTAGTACGAATCTCAAAAAAGCCCTGCTTTTCAACGGTTACATCAAACGCCGCAGCTCCTTTGAAAAAGGTAAAATAATCAGGCAATGCGCTGGTAATAGTATTTTTCACCTTTTCCTGAATAGCGTCAAAATCAAGTTCAAACTCGAGCGCATCGCCAAAAACCTTTTTTGCGAGTTTTCTTACAGTTAAGCCAAGCTCTTTTTGAATTTTTTTGAAAATATTATCGAGAATGGGCTGAACAATAGGCTTAAGCGGGACTGGAACGCCTTGAACTATATATGTATCGGTCAAAGAAAGTTCGGGTGCTTTCAGCAAAGGCTTATTGGGCAGAAATTCTATCAGATCAACTCTGAAAGAAAGCTTGTCACCATTAATTTTGTCGACCAGATTCCCAAGGAAACCTTTAACCACCTGGGTTTCTGCATTAATTCCTGGAATTTTATAATCTGCTTTCGTTGAAATAATGCCAAATGCTTTAACTATTTTACATGTGCTTTCTACCCTTACTCTGCCACCCAAAGCAGAAAACATGTCTTTTAAAGGAGCCAGGGGCGATTTTGGGTCAGGAGAAACCGTATCATAAACATAAAGAATTCCATCTTTAAAAATCGAAGGGAAAAGTTTTGAATTAAAAAGGTCAAGCTGCACATCCATACCATTGTTAGCGGCATTTTCAAAGCTGACGGCATCGACATATACATCTGCGACAGGAGCAGGGAGACGAAAATGCATAAACCAGGTTTTAACCAGCTCATCAGGATCTTTCAGAAAGTTATAAAAACTGTCATAATTATTCATGTTTTCTTTAACAACTCTGAAGGCCAGATTAGTTGCAGCTTCAGCGCATTCTTCTGCTTTTTGATCATGACTGGCAAAAATAGTTGACCAGCGCCCTGAAAGGGTCAGCTTTGACATCATGATGCCAATTACAATAAGAGCTCCGATCACTCCCAGAGCTATTAAATATGCTGAGCCCCTGTTGTTTTTGTTACTGCGAAGCCTTTTTGTCAGCATAGTTTTCCCCTGAATGTACCTATATACTTTAATAATAGCACAAATTATTTAATGTCGTCCGTCAAACTGCCTCTCAAATTGATTTTGTGTTTCTTTAATAGCTTGCAGACGTTCTCGCGCCTCACCCTGCGTGAGACCAGAGCCGGTAAAAGACTTTAAAATCTGGTCTGAATTGCTATCATCAGCAGCCGCTCGACTTACATTAAGAAACTGAGTAAAATTGCTGGAAAAATTCTTGAGATTTTCGAAGCCTTTCATCTCGGAAATATTCTGCAATTCTTCTCCCAGCTTGTCCATCCATCTGGTAAAGTCTTCTTTTCGGCCTTTTTTTTGCGCAATCTGCGCCAGATACTGACAGGCCATAACTTTGGCAAGAGCGTTGGCCTGCGGGTCTTCAATTACTCTGGTGAAATTATATTCAGCTGCGGTATAATCTCCCTGCCTGAAATTGTCTTCTCCACCGGTAAAATTATCATTTAGTTTTGCTGCTGCCGACATTCGCATCATCGGGTCCAGACCTTGATTGTTGTAAATATCCAGAAGGAACTGATGCCTGCGAGCCTTAACTTCTGAACGAAAGTTTTTGAGCTCTCTGTCACCCTCGGCTATTGCTCGGGAATAATTCCCCCCGGATAAAATATCTACAGCGTTGGACTTAAGAGTACCATCCCAGTTGGGACCGCCAAATTGGGTAGTAACATCTTCTTCCGACCTCACAAAATCGGCACCTTTAACCTCATCAGTCTTCTTTTTGTAATTTTTATAGCTGGTCTTTTCTCCAGAACTGTCTGACATCACAAAAATTACAAACAGAATAATAATTGCCGCCCCTGCGATATAAAGCTGTTTAAATTCATTTAAATGAATAAAAAGTTGTTCAGAAAATTCAACCTCTTTTTCGGCATTGCTCTGGTCTTCTTCTTGATTACCAATGACCTCGCTATAAGAATAGCCCGGTTTTTCAACCTGAGTTTCTTCCTGGTCCGCTTTAAAAACTTCCCAGCATTTTTTTTCTATGTCTTCAGGTGAAAGCTCGAACAATTCTTTTGCAGAAATAAGTGCTACTTCCCAGAGCTCTTCGTAGCCCTTCTTAATTTCACCATCTTTTTTGTGAGACACTGCAAACAGCTTATATAAGCCTTCCTGAGTCGGATTCGATGCCACCATATAGGCCGCCTGAATTTTAAGTTCGGCAACACCTTCATATTTCAAAAAATTCCACAATAATGGCTCTGCACTTGGATAATCAATTTGCGGCAACAAAGAAAGCCCAATTCTGCGAGTAGCTGAAACCGTTGATTTAAGGATTGAGGACAAGTATTGCAGAGCACCTTCTTTGTCGGCCTTAACATAGACTTCAAGGGCCGCTGCTTTTATGCGTGGATCATCGTCAGCCAGAAATTGATTTAGGTTCGGCAGTACCACATCTATATCAATCAAACCAAGGTTTTTAACTGCCGCAGCTGTCACGGAAGGATCGTCGCTCTTCAAAAAAGGTGTAATGGCCGGAGAATCGATTTTTGAACCAAACTTACCAAAAAGGTTTAAAAGCTCAAGCAATATTCGCTTTTTCATCGGATATTGCAGAAGCTCATGAAGAAAAGGTCTGTATTCATGCCACATTGCGCTTGAATTTACGTGTCTCAGCAATTCACGTTGTTGCTTGACTTTTAATTCAAGAAAATCTTCGACACTCTCAGGCAAAGAAAAACTGATTTTCTCCTGTTGCCCGTCTTTTTGCAGTAAATTTGCCAGAAGACCTTTTATTTCTTCATCTTTTTCTGATGCGTAAAACTTTTGCAAAACCTTTTGAATAGATTCATGATTGTTATAAGGCGCCAGTCTTTCCAGAGCTGAAATGCGCATATTTCTGTCAGGACTGGATAAATCTCGAACGGCACACCTTATAATCATTTCTGATCGCTTTAGACTTATCTTTTCTTTCAACGACGACATATATTCTTCAAAAGACTGCTCAAGCACTCCAGAAGATTGAATAGAAGCTACCAGCTGTTTTAAAATTAACTGAAGAATATGTTTTTTGCCTCCCTGGGTAAACTGGAAAATATCGTAAACCTTCAAAGGAATATCAGGGGAAGGATTAAAAGCCACAACGAATCCTGCTTTTACCAGAAGCAGGGGCTGCATTTCGCGACTTAGAAACTGCAAAAAAAGATTCTGCACCAATTCAAAAGGCAACAGCATAAGCTCTCTAAGCGCCCTTTGCCGAATGATCGGATTTTTATTGAATAAAAAAGCCTGAATATATTTTAATGTTTCTTCAGGATCGACTGTACGCAAAAGGTGAACAGAATGAAGCTGTAATTTGAATTTGTTAGAGGCAAGCCCCTGGCTAACTATTTTTTTGAAAATTTCGCTATTTTGTACCTGCAGAAAAGTCAGAGCTGCGCATTGAACCTGAACGTCATCATGTTTTAAAAATTCAAGCACCAGTTCGGTATCTTCTGCATTTCCAAATTTTGCCAGAACAGTAAGACCCACTTCGATTAATCTGGGATTTTGCTCTGTGGGCAATCCACTGCGCCAAAGTTTAAGAATCTCTTTTGCCGGAGCTTTTCTCAGTAGTTGGGTAATTACGGTTGCGCCCGCATTTTCAGACTCTTCCAGCAGCATCAAAATATTCACCGGGCTTAACTCAAGTTTACGCATTCTTGGCTTTAAATCGCTGCGGGCCCGATCAACTTTAACAACCCAGGCTGCCAGCTCACGACAGGATTCCGATTCATCCTGGGCAGCAATTTCCCGGATTCTGGCAACCAGATAAGGTGGAATTCCGGTAGCTACAAGTTCTTCAAGAGCAATCTGGCGGTCAACCACACTCGAAGAATTAAGGCAAAACTGAATCCAGGCATTTAAATCAAGTTTTTCAGGTAAATTCGTATCTTCGTATATATCGTACATAAAAAGTTAACGCTGCTCTGCTAATTTCTATCAGTATAGCTCAACCATTTTAAAAGACCAATAATTTTATGATCTAACTTGATGTACCTTCTTCCCTGGCTGCGGTTCAGCAATTTTCAGCCAGGCTTTATCGGATGGGTCCCAAACCAGTTTTGTTCTTATTTCTTTCTGTCAAATATAGAATTTAAACCACCGAGATCACCGAGGCCACCGAGTGGATTTTTTTATCTTTTTCAGCCGTGGATTGTCCGGGGGACAATCAGCCAGCGACTTTTTGTCGCCGGCTTTCCCGGCATAAGCAAGCTCTAAGAAAAACACTGGTGCTTTTCTTAGAGCTTGTTTATGCCGGGAACAAGGCTGAAAAAGATTCTCTGTGCTGCTCTGTGAACTCTGTGGTTATTTTCTTTGTGGCTTTGAGGCTTAGTGTGAGAAATGTTCTTTTTCTTAAACGAGTTGATGGTCGCTGACCGAGAATTGCTGACTGCCCGGCGGCGGTTTGACTTTTTGGGCGCGGGATGAGATAATTATAGTCTGATTTTAAGTCCCACCCGGGAAAACAAGGAGATTTATTATGACCCAGACTGCCATGGAGAAAGAACCCATGAAAACTACTGATAGACCAGCATACAAAATCAAAGATATCGATCTTTGGCAACACGGACGAAAAGAAATTGAAATCGCAGAACATGAAATGCCCGGTCTTATGGCAATTCGTAACAAATATGCCTCAAAAAAACCTTTAAAAGGCGCTAAAATCATGGGCTCTCTGCACATGACGGTTCAAACAGCAGTGCTTATTGAAACTCTCATTGAGCTTGGCGCTGACGTCAGATGGGCCAGCTGTAATATTTTCTCTACCCAGGATCATGCTGCTGCCGCAATGGCAAAGAGTGGTGTTCCGGTTTTTGCCTGGAAAGGCGAAACTCTTAAAGAATATTGGTGGTGCACAAAAGAAGCATTGACCTGGCCGGATGGAAATGGTCCTGACCTTATTGTAGATGATGGTGGCGATGCTACACTTATGGTACACGTAGGCTGCCAGGCAGAAAAAGACCCAACAGTTCTTGACAAAACTCCAGGTGGCGAAGACGAAGCCGAACTAATGAGGGTTCTAAAAGAAACCCTTACCTCAGAGCCCGGAAAATGGACTAAATTTGCTGCTCAAATCAAAGGCGTAAGCGAAGAAACCACTACCGGTGTTCATCGCCTTTATAAAATGATGGAAAACAAGACCCTTCTTTTCCCCGCTATAAATGTAAACGATTCAGTAACCAAATCGAAATTCGACAATCTTTACGGATGTCGTGAAAGTCTCGCAGACGGAATAAAACGTGCTACCGATGTTATGGTCGCAGGTAAAGTTGCTGTTGTATGCGGATATGGCGATGTAGGAAAAGGATGTGCTCAAAGCCTGAGAAATTTCGGCGCCAGAGTAATCGTAACTGAAATCGATCCTATTTGCGCCCTGCAGGCTGCTATGGAAGGGTTCGAAGTTAAAACCGTAGAAGACACACTTGGCGCCGGTGACATCTACGTAACTACAACAGGCAATAAAGATGTAATAACCGCAGAACATTGTTCTAAGATGAAAGATCAAGCTATTGTCTGCAATATTGGGCATTTTGATAATGAAATTCAGATGTCAAAAATTGAAAACTGGCCGGAAATTGAAAAGCTGAATATTAAACCCCAGGTTGATAAATTCACCTATAAAGATGGGCACTGCATTTACATGCTGGCTGAAGGCAGACTGGTTAATCTTGGTTGTGCTACCGGTCATCCAAGTTTTGTAATGAGCAATTCATTCTCTAACCAGACACTCGCTCAAATCGATCTCTGGACAAACCCAAGAGAAACAAATGTTTATACTCTATCCAAAAAGCTTGATGAAGAAGTTGCACGCCTGCATCTTGAAAAAATAGGTGTCAAGCTGACTCCACTCACCGATGAACAGGCTGATTATATTGGAGTACCAAAAGAAGGACCTTACAAACCAAACCATTATCGCTATTAATTTCAATTAATTAAAGTAATAAAAAGCCGCCGCAATTTAAATTGCGGCGGCTTTCTTTTTGCTATAAAAAATTGAATTACGAACCTTCTATTTCACTTACAACAGTTTCAAAATCTGCCTCAGATTTTCTTGAGAATTCATTTGCTATGCGAGCTAACTTTTCAGAATAGTTAACCTTGCGAACAGCCAGCAGATTCAGCTTATCTTCAATCATTTTTCTCTCGATTTTATCGGGAGAATAACAGAATTTCCACTTACAGGCGTCGGCAAAACCCGAAACCTTTGGGTCATAAGCCAGACCTATCCAGGGAATCGCCTTAAGGGTAGCAGTTATACAACCATGAAGACGCATAGAAACGACCAGGTCGCAATTATTGAACATTTTTTCCGCTTCATCTGAGTCTTCAACACATCGAATCTCTTTTTCCCAGCCATTGTTGAGCCAAACCCTGTCGTCACCCGGCTGTAAAGAGACCGGAATAATTTTTAAATTTTCGATTTCCCTGGCTGCTGTTATGAAAATATCAGCAATTTTTTCAGAATCTTGAACTGAAGAACGTAAAACAACAGCCGCAGTAAGGTTTTTTTCAGGTGCATTTCTGACATTATTCTGGCCGGCAGTGCCAAGAAATACCAGATCAGCAGTCTGCAAAACTTCTTTGTCGTAAATTTGGGCGAGAAATTCCGCCGAAGATTTGTCGCGCACCGAAAGATAATCGACGGAATTTATAAGCCTGCCAAGAAGAGAAAATAAAACAGAATAGCGGTTTAAATTATTACCCCAGGGACCAATTCCCTGAGCCGGCATGAGAACTTTTGTTCCGGCAATTTTGGCAAGTAAAATAAACATTGAATAATAAAATAAACTGCCAATGCTGGTTGAAGACTGTAAAATACCGCCCCCCGGAAAAATTAGAGCAGAAGAAGAAAAAATATTTTCAATAAGTTTAAATCTATTGTTTCGCTTTACCATAGTCACACAAGAACTTAGATCTTTTGGAATCTTTAGCCGGTCACCAGAAATAAGCGCCAGCTCATAATCAGGCAAACGCTGAATTAGTCGGCGACAAAAAACTTTCCACAGCATTTCATCTCCGAAATTAGCAAAACCAATATAACCGGCAATAACAACTTTTTTTTCTTTGGCACCGACAGCAAGAGAAAACAGCCAGAAAATTGCTGCAAGCAGCAATACCGGCAAAGAGACAAGCAAGCCCAGCCATATACCATTAAACGTTCGCAACAGCCCTAACGCTATCGGGGAATGAAAGTGACAAAAGGTATTTAATACGGAAACCTGGCCCATTTGAACAAAAATTGCCAGAACCGGAATCAATGAAACCCAGCTACGAAGATAAGCAAATATTAAAAGAACCGCTGCAGGATAACCGACAATAAATTCTTTGTAACGCGGTCTTGCTACCAGGGTGTTTTCGAGAAAAGTTCTAAACCCATCTTCTATAGCTGAAGGCCTTAAGATGCTAAGGTTGCCGGAGCGTAGCACATAAAGAAGCAAACCCGAAAAAACGATCAATCCTACTGTGGCGGTAAGAGGTGTCAAAGGACGCTTTAAAGCTTTGAAAAAATCTGAACCTGTTTCTTTTATAAACCAGAAAAATGTCCAGATAACCGGCAGTACAAAAGCGAGCTTAACACCCCGAAACTGTTTGAAGTTCAGTAGATATTCGATTTCTGAATGCAGGCCGGCAATTAAGATTCCTCCAGCCACGGTTGGTAACACCATAATCAGGAAAAACTTAATGTAATTGAAAAAACCGAGCTCATTTCTTTTTTTCTTAAGAAATTGAAAAGACATAATCACACCAAGGCAGGCGTAAGAAAATGCTCCAACCAAACCGATCAAAGCAACAAAGGAAGAGCGTGAAATAAGAATAAAAGCGACAAGAACAATACCGGCAGCAAGCAGATACCATTTTTCTACCGCCAGAGACTGAAATGAAAAACCAACCAACAAAGGCAGCCCTAAAGCCAAAGCAATTGCCATCGCCAGAAGTTCGGGCACACTTACAATCCCAAGTAAATGACGCGGGTCATTCAGGCGTTGATTCTGATTTTTGGCTATTTTAAAGCCAGTTTGATTTAAAGCTTTTTCTATCGAACTTAAGTAATCGAGATTAAACTTTACCAAATCTTCTATGTATTTTTCTTTATTTTGAAAGAAACACCGAATATAAAGCATTTTCATCGATCGACCTTTAACAGCCCTTTTCCACCTGGCTACAGCTCTTGTTCGATCATAAATCTCCTCTATCTCTTTACGACTGATACTATGAACCCTCACAAACGGCCGCGATCGTGACAATTCACTTAAATAAGTATTTATTCCTTCCTGGCGATTGAATTCTATCCAGCCAATTCGATAAGAACGACTCTCAAAAAGCCTGACAATTTTATTTAATTCACCACGATTGCCCAGCATTTCTTCGTCAGCAAAGAGTAATGCCGAAATTTCGGCCGGTTCGGGAATCGAGTTTACAATTTTTGTTGCAGTTGCAACTGTAAGACCCGGATAATTAAAAACTCTGGCTACTATACCGAGGCCGGTATCTTCGGCCATATTAAAATATTTTTTGCTGAATCCAAGGCCGACCATTTCCTTAAAGGCCTCGCTCGATTTGCTTACTACAAGAAAATTTCTATGCAATCGGTACATCTTGTTAGAACTGATTCTCCAGGATAGCTGCTGTTCAATTCTATCAAGAAGACCGGCTTTCTGGGCATGAATCCAAAGAGCTCCGGGAGTCACAAAATCAGCGGGTAACCCCTGCTGCAGACCTTCATCCAGGGAAAGCTTTCTGATTTCATCAGAGCTTAAGACTGTTATTCTTCCTTCTGATTCTAACGAAGAAAGGGTATCTTCAGATATTGCCACCGAGCTAGCGCCGTTATCTTTTACGGCCTTAAAGAGCTCTTTGAGTTTCCAGCCTTCATCTCGTGAAAGCTGACGCATTTCTTCAAAATCAATTACAGTTTCGACAAATACATTTTTTTGCTCTGCCATTTGGCGAAACAGGGATCGCCAACCGGCAACAAGCAGGCCCGGCACGAGAAGGGGAAGTAAAATAAGTAAGAAACTGGCTTTTTTGCTTTTATCCTTCATTGAATCGAATTATTTTTCCTGGAGACAGGAAGCCAGAATAATAGCTTGTTTCTTTGTTTTGAAAACGAATTCAGATGAATCTGGAATTATAATCAGATGATTCAAAGGCAAAACACTGCTCATTTTTATTTCTTTTCCCTGTGTCAGGTCAATTACAGTTTTACCTTCAGGCCCTTCGATCGAGATTTCGCCGGAACGGACAATTATCAGTGCTCCTGGTTCAGGCCTGAGCAATTCCTTCTCTTTCAAAACATAGGATTTGAACCTGAAAAAATGGTCAAGATAGCTCTTTGAAACAAGAGGGTCGCCGGCTGTGCCAGGGGTTTGCCCCGCAAGAGGAGCAGCAAATCCCAAACAGCATGTCAATAAAACCGCAAATATAAACGCCCTTTTCATACTCATTCCTTATCTCCCAGTCCCTTCAGTTGGCGCAAGGGTACCACAGCGCAGCAACTTTGTAAAACAACAAAAATCAAATGTTGTAATGTACCTCACACTAATTTAGAATAGCTTCATTAAGAAATTCTGGAGGAAAATTCATGCCTGTAAACGAACTGGAAATTTCGGGATCATCGTTATCACTGAAATGCTGGAAAGCAGAAATAGAAGATATAAATGCAGTTTTTAACCGGATCATGCAGGAAGGCGAACAATTTGACATAGACAATGAAACTCCAGGCTTTCACGACTGTGATTGCGATGGCAACATAATTCGTGGTTACTACAGCGGTATAATTCCTTTTGAAATTGAACACCTGATAGACGGCAACACTACCCGCACTCTTTTTAAAAGGATTGAAAGCTGTGAGTTTATTGCTACCTCTCAAGCTATGTTTACCATGGGGAAGCCCGGACCGGCAAAAGGCCTTGCCATGTCTTTATCAAGCCTGACAGGCTCTGAAATTTCGCTTTACGAATTTGAATTCGAACAGTTAAGCCAGCTTCAGGAAAAAATGGCACAAATTAAATCTATCGTAGTAACCAACCCCAAAGAAAAAGAAATTAGAAGGGCACGCCTGGCCGGGCACATTGAAAGCTATACGGATTACAATATTATTGACCCGAGAAATCATGGAATTGACTCGGTTACCGGCGTAGTAAGCACACCGCTTGGTTCTATGACCCTGACCGTAAGAAAAAAAGGAAGCCTCAAACTCGGCGTAAGCAAGGGGATGATTATTACGGTAGAGTGCCTTGAATGGCTTTTAAGACTTGTTATTGAGCAAAAACGGCCTGAAATAACTGAAAACTTTAACAGCTCAATCTAATTCAGCCTGACGGGGAATAATTTCATACAGATGCATCTGAGAAAAAAGCCGATCGACCCTTTTACTTGCTTCACCAATTTTCAAGTAAATATTATTTTCCATAAGAAGTTTCTGTAGTTGAATAATGCCGGAAACCCCTGAACTATCTATATGCTCGAGCTCATTTAGATCAAGAATTATTTTTTGAATACCATCCAGGTCAAAATTATTGATCTTTCTAGAAAAATCTTTCAATGAGTGTAAATTTAAAATACCGCTTATTTTAATAACACTCTCTTTTTCTTTGTAAACTAGCTCAACTTCCATTACAAAGCCCCTTAAGCCGCCGCTTCGGGTAGTATGTCTCGTGATCGGGCGAATTTAGAGTGATAAATAAAAGTTCGGTCGCCTGCCTTTATTATATCTCCGTCAATTAATACTCTATATCTAAAACGGCAATTATTGATTTTCAATATAGACTTATCGTCAAAAACTTCCAGATAATGAAGCCCTTCTTTTTCAAAAATGACACAAAGCTGGGCAGGCATACCATCAATGCTTAAATTGCAGTCATCCGAACCACCAATAAAATATTCTGGAGAATCGAGATAATAACGGAAGAGAAAACCCGAACCACTTTCTTCATCCAGCCAGGCTTCTTTAAGAAGTTCCCAGGCAAGAACAAAACAACATGAAATTATCAACCCGACAAAAAGATAGGCCATCAGCCAGTTTTGCTCGGCAACAAATAACTTGTTAACCAGAGATCCGGCAATCAGAAAGCCTGGTGTCAGCCCCATCAATGCTCGGCAAAATATTTTCATGCTGTGATGTAAAATTGCGAAACAAGAGGAAAGAGCTATTGAAAGAAAAAGCCACCAGAATAATTTTACAGTAGAGACAGATAAAATGAGGTGATTGATTGCCAGTTCACCCAGTATGGTGTAAACAACCGTAGACATCATAATGACCGCCAGTCCAACTGCTGAAGCCGAAATAAATATGCCGAAACACTTGGAAAGTCTTTTTTCATTAATCAGCACAGGAATAGCTGAAACCAAACCAACAAACAAGCCATAAAAAAGTCCATTCGCCAGAAGACTTTTCTGAAAGTTATCGAACAAATCCCACGGATTACCTTCAGGAGTGACCAGCCAGGTAATTAAACCGGCCAATATGCCCGAAAAACTAACTTCTAAAAAATATAGCCAGTTCAAAATGCCTCCTGTACAAAATAATGGCGGCAGAACACGAAATACTCCGGTTCTGCCGCTTCAGTTTCAAGTATTTTTATTCGATTGTTTCAACAAGGGTTAGATCACTTACAAAATATATGTCATAGGCGTCTTTTATTTCTTCGTCGGTTATGGTTACATCAGGATTTTCGAGGTATACTTTGCGATCTCTGATTATATTGAGAATATCGCGCGGATGAACTGCTCTGAGACCTTTTTTGTCTGATTTGTAATGAGTAAGAACCTGGTCAATATTCTCTTGGTTAAAGGTAAGACCCAGCTTCTCGCAGACTGATTGCCAGATTTCAGTATATTCTTCAACGGTTGGATTTCTTACATTAATTTTGTAAGGCAACCTTCTTAAAAATGCATCGTCAACGATTTTCATCGGATCGAGGTTCGTGCTGAACAGCACAATTTCATCGGTGGGAACTTCCATGCGCTGGCCGCCAAGAACAAGATAGTCGACCTTATTTTCGAGAGGAATAATAAATCGGTTAAATATTTCTTCAACTTCGCATCGCTGTCTACCAAGGTCGTCTATAAGCAAAACACCACCGGTGGCCTTAACCTGAGGGGGGGCATCGAAACAACCAAATTTACTGTTGTATTTTACTTCCAGATCTTCCAATGTCAATTCACCGCCTGCAGTAATAAGAGGGGGATGAATAGGAATCCAACGTTCATCAAATCCATCCATGTCAAAATCTTCTATTGGGCGATGACAGCTTGGATCAAAAACTCTAACGAGTTGATTGCTTACTTCAACAGCATAAGGAACGACCATGGGCGGCAAAAGCTTGACAACAGAGCTACAAAGAAAAGTTTTACCATTTCCGGGGAAACCATAAACAAAAGCAGGTTTGCGCGCGCAAACCGCCTGGCCGATCTTAAACAACACATCTTTATAACCAAGATGATGAGAAAATTTTTCCTGCATTATGCGTTGGTTGATCGAAAAACTTTTTTTGTTTTCTTCCAGAACGGCTCTGGTAACTCTTACGTATTCATCAAAACTTACCGGAGCGGGGCCTATATACTGGTCACGTTCAAGTATATTTTTTGCCCGTTCTGTTCCTTTGGGGTAAAGACCATACTGATAATCTGAACCTAGACCGGTTCCTCCAACCATACCGACAATCTCGCCTTTTTTAAGGTTAGAAATGACGGTTTCAACAATTTCGGTATCGATTTTAAGGGTTTTACCCAGTTTACGCGGATTTTCCTTGCCATGAACATAAAGTTCTTTGACTACCAGATTGGTAATAATTTCTTCATCTATATTCAGTTCATATAAAGCTTTGGCTTTTTTAGGAATAATATTGCTTAATTCTGTTGACACTATCCTTCTCCTTTTTTTGTTATACACTTAAGATATATCAAATTTAGTTGATTTCCATCAACATTATACCAAGGCTAAGTAAACTTTTATATAGCCTTGCATTTTACATGAAAGGACCTCAATAATGATAAGTTCGATCTGTCTGTTGGCAGGCTATTCAAAAAGAATGGGGCAGAAAAAACAACATCTAAAAATCGGGAAAAAAAGTTTTCTTGAAAGAATCATTGATAATTTAAAGCAACATAAGCAGTATTTTACCCAGCTGTTTTTTGTTGGCCAGCAGGATGATAAAAAAAGCCAACTTATTGTCGAAAAAGCTGGTGGAAGATGGGTTACCAATAAAACACCCGAACGTGGCCCTTTGAGTTCAATAAAGTTAGCCATTGAACTGGCAGATGACAAAAATGCAATAATGCTGTGGCCTGTCGACCACCCGCTTATAGAATCAGAGACAATAAGTATTCTCTGTGAGCATCATCTTGCAAACCCTGAAAAAATTATAGTACCTTCTATTAATTTTAGAAGAGGACATCCCGGCATATTTCCCGGCTCAATGCAGGATGACTTTTTTGAAATTCCAGAAAACGAAGGTGCACGCAAATTACTGCAGTTACATCCGGACAAGATAATTCATGTAGTAACCGAAGACGAATGGGTAAGAAAGAATATCAACACCCCAGAACTCCTGGAAGAAGCTGTCTCCAAGCTTAAAGAGTAATTATTTTTTATCGGCCTCTATGATCATCAAAGAAATGTCATCTGCCGGTGAACTCTGCTGCATCCAATCTTTTACCTTATTTACAATAAAATCAATTGCTTCTTTTACCGGAAGACTTCTACTTTCACGCAAAAGATTGTAAAATCTTTTCTCGCCAAAAAATTCATTATTTTGCCGTGCCTCGGTGATTCCATCAGAATAGACTACAATTCTATCTCCGGGCTTCAGATAAAGTTTGAATTCTGTATAAGAGCCGTCTTCATTAAGGCCTACCGGAATACTCCCCTCTTCTTTGACGAAAATTTCGCCCTCGGTATTTTGAAGAATTAATGGAGTATGGCCGGCTCTACAATAGCTCAAGCTATTCTCTTTAGAATTTAGCAGACCATAAATCATGGTAAAATATTGAAAATTATTTTTCTGAATCAGAAATTCCCGGTTCAGTTCGGCAACAACCTCATCAGGAGTTCTAAAGCTGTTATCTGCATTTCTAACTATGCTGTTTTGTCCGCCCCATGCCGACAACATCCTATGAATACTTACCGCCAGCATTGCCGATTGGATTCCATGCCCCGAAACATCGAGAATGAAAAAGGAACTGATTTCCGGGTTTAAAGGAACCATATTGAGAAGGTCACCGCCGATAGTTTCACAGGGCTTGAAATACCAGGCATAGGAAAAGCCATCGACCTTAATTCCCGGTTCGGGCAAAAGACTGCGCTGCATTTTACCAGCCGCCTCAAGGTCGCTGTGTAATTCATCTAGAATGCGCTGCAATTCAAAGTTTTTGAGCTCAAGCTGGCGAGCCAACTCTTCAAGTTCATTTTCATGAAATTTACGATGGTCTGTTTCTGACTTAAGCCTCAGCATTGACCTTATCCGGGCGATCAGCTCCAGTTCGTTAATAGGTTTGGTTAAATAATCAACGGCACCGGCATTAAAAGCCTCAACCAGCATATCGGTTTCGGAGCGTGCACTGACAACAAGGATTGGAATATCCCGATACTCAGGGCTACGCCTGATTTCTTTTATCGCTTCTATGCCGCTTATTTCAGGCATCATAATATCCATAAGAATCATATCTATAGCTGCATCGCCCTTACATTTCCTTAATTTCTCGTATGCTTCGACAGCAGAGTTAGCCAGAACAATGCTGTTAAAGTCTTCACTTTCAAGAATCACCTCCAGCAGCAACAGATTATCCGGTGCATCATCGACAACCAGAATATTCATTTTTCTTTCTATATGGCCAGTCATAAAATCACCTGTCTGTTTTGCTAAAAATTAGACTGAAACATGAGCCATGTCCCGGTCTGGTTTCGAGTTGAATAGAAAAGCCCAGTAACTGGGCAAAAGATCTGGCTATTGCCAAGCCAAGCCCGGCTCCTCCATATCTACGTGTACTTGAATTATCTATCTGCTGAAAGGCTTCAAAAATGCTTTGTTGATTTTCTTTGGGAATACCCGGACCTGAGTCCTCTATTTCGAGTCTCAATGGTTTGCCTGTTTTATTTTCAGTTTTAAGCCTGATCAAAACCTCTCCTGCCTCGGAAAATTTAACAGCATTATCGATCAGATTTTGAATGATCTGTCTGAGTTTAACCATATCCGTTTTTAACCAAACTGCTTTTGGCGGCAACTTTATATTCAATTTGATGTCCTTTTCATCGATAGTAACCTGCATTAAATCGATAATTTCATGAATAAGGTCGGAAACATTTACATTTTCGGGATAGACCTCCAGGGCTCCTGAATCAATCCGCGAAAATTCAAGAACACTGTTAATGAGCTTCAACAAAGTTTTCCCATTTCTTTTAATGCGATCAATGTAAAGCAATTCTTTGTCGGTAAAATTACCGGCACTGTTTTTCTGCAAAATACCAGAAAAACCGATAATTGAATTCAAAGGGGTTCTCAATTCATGACTCATTTTTGCAATAAACATGCCCCGCGCATCACTTAACTTTTCAGCATCTGCTTTTGCCATTTTCAGCTCGGCTAAAATCTGATATTGCTCGCTTACATCACGGGCCACTCCATAAATCACCTTATTACGACTATCGATGGAACTATTCCAGAGAATCCATCGATAATCTCCGTATTTGGCCCGGAAACGAAAATTTTTGTTAACCAGTTCACTTGTATTTAAAATTTCATTAAACATACCCGAATCCAACTCAAAGTCTTGCGGGTGAATAAATTCTTTCAAATTATGGCCCTGAATTTCTTCGGGCGTATAGCCAAGAATATCAAACCAGACCGGGTTAGCATTTTTTATATTGCCCTTGGGGTCAAGAATGCAAAAAAGATCCAGTGACATTTGAAAAAAGCTGTTGCGTTCACTTTCAAGCCTGATACTTTCGGTTAAATCTCTGACAAAACCGGTAAAAAGTCGTCCTTCCTCAAGCTTAACCTCACCGACTGCAAGATCGATTGGAAAAACCATGCCATTGCTTTTAACAGCTTCCACTTTTCGGCCAATTCCAATGATGTGAGGGACATCGGTTTTTAAATATCTTTCTATATATGATTCATGGTTACTTCTATGAGGTTCTGGCATAAGTATAGTTACGTTTTTTCCGATTGCTTTCTCTGCCGGCAACATAAACATCTTTTCGGCAGCACGATTAAAACCCAGAATAATTCCTTTTTCATTAATAATAATAATGCCGTCAACCGCTGATTCAATTATAGTTGCCATAGTTTTTTCACTGACCTTCAAGCGATTGCGGGTTTCATAAAAACTTGTAAGATCAGTTGCTATTTCTGCATAGGCTTGTAAATCGCCTTCAGAATCAATTAATGGTACGATACTGACTTTTACGGGAATAAAATACCCCTCACTACTTATGTAGGTTAAATTATGCTCGTCAACCTCTTTACCCGAAGCTCTAAAGATAAGACAATCAAAATCTGAGCAATCTTTTAATTTTGAAGGCAGCTCCTTTTTGAGGTGGAGAAAATCCTTGGGACAATGAATTTTTTCATGAATTTTTTTGCCTAGAAGCTGAGTTTTATTGTATTTCAGCCACTTTTCCGCAGTCGCATTAATCTTTCTGATAGTACCTTCTGTGTCAAAAATGATTACGGAATGAAACGCAGAATCAAACAAATGCTTAAGGAAACATTCTTTTTGTGGCAGCTCCAACTCGGATGTTTTTTTGATTTTAGTCAATCTTACTTCCCTGATTTACATAAAGATTCAAATTGTAAAACTATACCCTAAGGCTTCATTATGTTATTATAATTAGGATTTTTTTTAAACCAGTATATTGGAGAAAATACAATATGGAACTTAAACCACCTCCTGGAACACTTGGTTCTTCAAAAACACCACAGAAAACCTCTGCCGCGACTCAACAGGAAGTTACCCCACCCAAATGCTTTGGAACAGATTATTTTGGCAAATGGAATCAAACCGGTATGACCTTTGAGTCTATGAAAATAGATCGACCTGAATATCAGTTAAAATGTGCGAACTGTCCATTTTTCGAAAGATGTTACATGTGTAATCATATCCGCTTGATCAAGATAAAAAGATAAGCTTCATCAGACCAAAGGAAGGAAAGAGAATGAGAGCCTACGATATAATTAAGAACAAAAGAGACGGAAAAAAACTGACAAAGCAGGAAATTCAACATTTGATCGAGGGCTATGTCGATGGCTCTATTCCTGACTATCAGATGGCCGCCTTCTTGATGGCCGTATATTTTAAAAGCATGGATGAAGAAGAGACCTATTGGCTGACCGATATCATGCGAACCAGCGGCGACTTGATTGACCTTGAAGGCATTGAAGGCATAACCGTCGACAAACATTCAACTGGTGGAGTCGGTGACAAAACGAGCCTGGTTCTCGGTCCGGTATTGGCTGCTGCCGGCCTGAAAGTAGCAAAAATGTCTGGCCGTGGCCTCGGACACACCGGAGGAACAATCGACAAGCTCGAGGCTATAAAAGGTTTTTCCTGCAATCTGAGTAAAGACGAATTCATTGAAGCCGTTAACTCAACCGGCGTCGTAATAGTTGGGCAGACGGGGAACCTTGTTCCGGCTGACAAAAAAATCTATGCGCTTCGCGATGTAACTGCAACCGTAGATTCAATTCCCCTTATAGCTGCATCTATAATGTCAAAAAAACTTGCAGTAGCCAACAAGGTGCTTGTTCTCGATGTTAAGGTCGGCAGCGGCGCTTTCATGAAAAACATTAATGATGCCCGAAAACTCGCTCAATTGATGGTTAAAATAGGCAAACAAGCCGGACGTAAGGTTTGTGCCGTATTAACCAACATGGATGAGCCCCTGGGCGACATGATCGGTAATGCTCTCGAAGTAAAAGAAGCTATTGACACACTACATAACAATGGCCCTAAAGGCTTTACTCAGCTTATAAGAACTCTTGCCGTCCAGGCACTTGTAATGGGCAAAGGTATAACAAACAATGAAGCCGAAATAGAAGTTGAGAATGTTATAATAAAGGGTTTAGCACTTGAAAAATTCATAAAAATGGTTAAGATTCAGGGCGGCGATGTTGATGCGGTAGAAAATTACGACAATCTTCCTACAGCTAAAGAAGTTGTCGAATTAAAAGCAGATAAATCTGGTTTTATTAACAAGATTCATTGCGAAGAAATAGGACTCGCTGCGATGATGCTTGGCGCCGGACGAGAAACCAAAGAAGCTGTTATTGATATGGCAGCAGGTTTGAAATTGCTTCATCATGTCGGCGACAAAGTTAATGCAGGCGATGTTATCGCAGAAATACATATCAACCCGGAAAAAGACAATACCGCAGCTATCAACCGTTTAAAAGAAGCTATTGATATAGCAGAAAACGAAGTCAAACCTCAGCCACTGATTTTAGATATTATCTCATGAACAAATTAACAAACGGTCTTACCAGCGATGCATCGCTGAGGCTCTCCTTTGAAGAGCTTGAGCAAAATAGCTTATCAAAGCATGCATTTAAAGCACGAGAAAGCCGGGGCAGAGAAAAGCAGGAAAATTCCTGTTTTATTAGAACCTGCTTTCAAAGAGACATTGATCGCATAATTCATAGCGAAGCTTTCAGAAGACTGAAACACAAAACCCAGGTATTCCTTTCGCCTACCAACGATCACTTTAGAACCAGGCTCACTCACACTCTCGAGGTAGTTTGTACTGCCAGATGTATTTCCAGGTGTTTGAAGCTGAATGAAGATTTGACCGAAGCTATTGCTTTAGGTCATGATCTAGGTCACACCCCCTTCGGTCACGGCGGGGAAGAGGTACTCAATGAAATCAGCGATGAAGGCTTTCATCATGCTTCTCACAGTGTCAGGGTCTGCAAACGACTCGAAAAAAACGGTGAAGGCTTGAACTTGACCAAAGAAGTTTTAGACGGCATTCTCAAGCACAGTAAAGGCAAACACGGCTCTGCCACCCTGAAAAGGCAGGTTCTTCCATTAACGACTGAAGCCCAGGTCGTAAGGGTCGCCGATCTTGTCGCCTACGTCAATCACGATGTAGATGACGCTATTAGAGCCGGAGTCATAACTTCAAATGACCTTCCCTTAACCACTCTTGAAATACTGGGAAAACGCCATTCGGTTAGAATTCACACTATGGTTCGAGATATTATAGACAACAGTGCCGACAAAGACATAATAAGCATGAGCACCCCTATTGCCCAAGCCACCGAAGAGCTTAAAAAGTTTTTATACAATGAGGTTTATTGCAGGCCCGAAATAGACAATGCCGTACAAAAATCAAAAAATCTGTTGCGGCAAATGGCTGACTGGCTTATTAAAAATCCTGATGAACTTTACAACCACAGAACCGTACCAATACTTGAAAACCAAAGTTTTAACAGAACTCTGGTTGACTATCTTGCCAGCATGACCGATGATTATGCTATAAGAAGATTCAAGGAAATTTTTGTGCCACATTGCCATACTTTTTTTGATTATCAATCTCTTAATGCGGAGAACAAAAAGTGAGCATGCTCTCGATAAGCAAAAAAATTATGTCAGGATTTCTATTTATCCTGATAATTTCAGTTGGGGTAGCATCTTTCGCAGGCTACAACATGCTGAAGCTACGAGAAATTGTTAATTTTCTCAAAGGTAGTCACACCGACATATTGCTTCATGCCCAGGAGCTTATGGGCAACATTCAAATATCGGCAAACTCTATCACAGAAATAGCACGTGACGCCCCTAATCAAGACGAGCTGATCGCCCTTTATAATTCTTCAAAAGAAAGCGCCTTTGGGCGACTCGACAGCATAACCGCACTAACAAAAGATTCTTATCTTAAAAAAGCTTCGAGCCTCAAAGCTTTTCAGGAAAACACCGAATTACAACTGATAGAGCTTTATGACATAGCAGATACCTATTTGAACAAGCTTGAAGATAAACATGAGTTTTCTGCTGCCAGCAAGACCATGGTAATTAGCCAGGTTCGCGAAAAAGAGATGGAGATTAATGCCAAATGCAGAAGTCTTTCTGAAGCCTCTGCAAGAAACTCTAAACTTGTAACGAAAAGAAGTATAGATACCATGTTCGAAATCATGGGTTATATTGTTAAACTTTTTCCAGTAATCTTAGTCGCCTTTATTATTGGTTTTACCTGGTTTATTTCAAATGGGATCTCAAGACCACTTGAAAGAATTATAAATTCAATGTCTGAGGCCGAAAAAGGACATCTCCATACCCGCCTCAACTTCGAATCACAAGATGAATTTCAACGACTTGCCGAGAGCTTTAACCGAATGCTTGAGGGAATCTGTGAAATGATTTCAAAAGTATTGGAAACCAGCGATGACCTTGCAACCAGTTCGCAGGAACTCAGCTCGGCATCAGTTGAATCTGCGGCAACACTGGTCGATATTTCTAAAAACGTAAACGACATTAATGTTTCTTCGGTTGATATATCAGGAAATCTGGAAAAAACAACCAACTCGGTCGACAGCTTCTCTCAGTCAGCTCAAAAGGTTGCACAACTTGCAGAGACTGCGGTTACTGCAGCCGCCACTACCAGCGAAACAGCTTCAAATGGCGGCAAAACTGTGAAGAAGTCGGTTGAAATGATTGGAAAAATTAAAGAATCAGTAGATATTGCTACTCAGGTTATTCTTGACCTTAACTCAGCCTCATTACAAATCAGCGAAATTGTTAATACAATTACCGCTATTGCCAGTCAGACCAATCTTCTGGCTTTAAATGCCGCGATTGAAGCCGCCAGAGCAGGTGAACAGGGGAAAGGCTTTACCGTTGTTGCCGGCGAAGTACGTAAACTCGCCGAGGAATCTGCAGAGGCGGCAGAAGCCATAGGCACAAAAATAGAAGACATTCTGACTAAAACTCAAAACGCAGTTGATTCTATGACCCTTGGTCGCGGAAGGGTCGACGAAGGTATCAAAGTTATCAGAGAAGTAAGCACCAATCTTGACAACATTATTAACAGCGTCAAGGATGTAAATATAAAAATTTCAGAAATCAGCTCTATTTCCAACAAACAGTCGGAAAATTCCATGGTAATGGCAAGAACGATCGAAGATATCACAAGTCTTACCAAGGTAACGACTGAACGACTGGGAATAGTAGCTACTTCAGTTGAACAACAGACTACGACAGTCTCACAAGTTTCCAGTTCAACTGAAGATCTTGCAACCCTTGCCGATGAACTACACTCTCTTGTTTCCAGGTTTACAATTATAAGTCAGCAAAAACGCTGATTTTATTTAAAACCGAAAAATTTCATCAAAACAGGCAAAAGTGCGAACCATAGAGTCAGAGTTATCAATGAAATAAATAGTCGCGCTTGATAAGAAGCAAGCTTCCTTTTACTCAAGGAAGTAAAATAGACCAGTAGCGACAATGCAAGATTAAAAATAAATCCGGCAAAATTCCATTGTTTTCCATAAGATAACCATTGAAATAAAAAGTTAAGGAAACCTGCAAACAAAAACACACAGGTCAGCAAACCAAACCACTCTACCCACCACTTATAGGTAAAAACAGCGGCGTATTGGGGCTTTACCGATACCGGTTGCCGGTTTTTCTCTTCTATTGTGTCTGCTTCATTCATAGAGGTTAAGTATAGTCCTAAGTCAATCTGACTTCAAGTTTTTACTATGAAAACCAGTTATCCTATAGAATTTGAAAAGTTTGGTTAATTGCGCTATAATGGGCCATCCGACCGGGGAAAGTAATAAAAAACTTATGGCCAATTTGAACAATGTTTATGCTCAACGTCATTATGAAACCGCCTTGGATCTCTTTGACCAGGGGCTCTATGACAAGGCAATAGCTCAAATAGAAAAAGCAATAAGCAAAGATCCAGAAAATCCTGATTACCATTCGACCAAAGGGGTTTTTCTTCACAAAATGAACAGTCCTCTCAGGGCAATAGAAGCTTATCAGGACGCTCTTGAAGTAGCCCCTGATCACTGTTTTTCTCATTATAACCTTGGTCTTATTTATATGAAACAAAACAAGATTCTTAAAGCCATAAGTGAATGGGAAGCAGTAATTAAAATCAAACCTACTGATATAGATGCAATTTTTAATATTGCTGTTGCCTTATCTCATCTTGGCAAAAGTCAGGAATCAATACCCTTCTACCTTAAAGTTATTCAAATTGATCCGCAACATGCTCAGGCTCATCAGAACCTTGGCGTGATCTACCGGGATAACGGTGAATTTGCCAAGGCCAAGCATCATTTGAAGCAGCTAAAAGAACTTGACAGCACCTATGTCGAAGTAGTGCAGTCAGAAATAATAAAGTGCGAAGAGCAGGAATTTCTTGCAAACCTCGATAAACAAGCCAAAGATTATAAAGATGATTTTACCGAAGACAATGATATTTTAAGCAGTGCTTTAATGGCAATCCTTGAAAACGACTTCGATAAAGCCCTGGGATTAGCAACAAAATATTTAAAAGAATTTCCCGATGACATCCAGGCTCTTACCGTTCTTGGGCAAGCTCAACAGGGTCTATCAAAAAGCTCAAAGGCTATCGAGACTTTTTCGAAAATTGCACAAATTCAGCCCCAAAACCCAGATGCAATGTTTCATCTGGGGAATATTTTCCTTGGCCTCGGGGAACTTGAAAGATCTCTTGAATACTTCGAGCGTGCAGCAAAACTGTCACCTGATTATACATTTGTTAAAGAAAACATAGAAAGTATAAAAAAGAAACTTAATTCAATTGAATCGCCAGAAAATGACTACAAATAATTCCTTTATTAGATTGGGCCTTAAACTTAAACTAACTTGTTTTATTCTCCTGATGTCCGTTTTGCCAACAGCCTTTATTGGTTATCAAGCATACAACCAGCAAAAAAAAATTATTACAAAAGAAGTAACAGAAAATCATAAAGAGCTTTCAAACATACTTGCCAACGGAATATATGAAAATCTGCATTTTACAAGAATTTTATTATCATCAATCACCGATCTCAAGGCAATTCGCAATATCAACACCATTGTCGCAGAAGATTTTTTTTATTCGCTCTTAAACAAGTTTTCGATTTTTAAGGCATTTTATCTTATAGACTCAAATAAAAAGATTGTTTTTTCTACTGACCCTGATATCAAGATTTCATCTGAACGCTTATATTCGAATGCAATAAAACGAAGTTATCACGGCTCGCTTTCACAGGCATCGACATCTCCCGATGGAACTAAATACATGACCTTGGAGTCTATCGTCAGGTCCCCTGAAATGCATGGTTTCAATGGAATTCTGGTAGCAGAAGTAAATCTTTCAAATATTGCCGAAATTTTAAAAAAAGCTCTTAAGAACTCTAGATCCCAAGGGCTTGTTCTAGACGAGAACGGCGAAATAATTGCTAAATCTTCTACAGAGACCAACGTTTTTAACATCGCTGCCGCTGAAACGGCAAAAACAGATATAACCAAACTAAAAAATCTCAACGGAGAGCCCTTTCTTATTACCGCCGTCTCTCTTAAAAAGTTCGATTTTTACCAGGCGCCAAACTGGACAATTATTCTACAAATACCTGAAAGAGAAGCTTTTCAAGCTGCCTACACTTTCAGAGCAAGAATTTTGCGAATACTTTTTCTTACTGCAATTATCTCTATAATATTGTCTATTCTGCTGGCTCAAAACTTTACCGCACCTTTACGAAACTTGATTGAAGGCGCAAGGCAAATCAGCAAGGGGGACTTTTCCCATCACATAGATCCTGCCTCTGATGATGAAATCGGTGATTTAACCAGGACTTTCGATGAAATGCGTTTGAACTTGCGCAGCACTAAAGCAGATCTTGAATACCGAATCATACAGCTTTCTACCCTTTATGATGTCGGAAAAGCAATAAGCTCTGTTCTTGAGTTTAAAAAGCTACAACACAAAATTTTAGAAACAGCTGTGAAAGTCGTACAAGCAGAAAAGGGCTCTATTATGTTGCTCGATGACAAGGTTCTTACCATTGGCGTTGCTGTAGGCCTTTCTGATGAAATAACCCAAAAAACCAGACTCGAAGCCGGAGAATCTATTTCCGGCTGGGTCGTCGACCAGCAAAAACCTTTGTTTATAAAAGATGTTAAGCAGGATAAAACGTTTCTCTCAATTAAGAAGAACGACGTTAAAGCCGGCACTTTAATGTGCGTTCCTCTCATTGCGAAAGAAAAGTTGCTCGGAGTATTGAATGTCTCGAGAGATGAGCCTGACAGCTTTTCAGATAAAGACTTTGAGCTTTTTGTAAACCTGGCTAATCAGGCAGCAATTGCAATTGAAAACGCAAGGCTTTATCGCTACGCCGTTACCGACGAAATGACCAAACTTTACAATCACAGATATTTTCAGCAACGACTCGACGAAGAACTGCTAAGGGCTGACCGTTATGAAAATCACGTTTCGCTTGTCATTCTCGACGTCGATCATTTTAAAAAATTCAATGACACCTATGGGCACCCTGAAGGAGACAGGGTTCTACAAACTGTTGCCCGCCTTATTGAAAAAAGCGTGCGCGAAGTCGATATTCCTGCCCGATACGGTGGCGAAGAATTTGTGGTAATATGCCCCGAGAAGAATGCTGAAGGCTCTTTACCCCCGGCTGAACGCATCAGAGCTGCTGTAGCAGAATATGATTTCAGAATCAGAGGCAAACCTGTTCCTATTACAGTATCGCTTGGAGTCTCATCATATCCGGATCAAGCCAAATCAAAACCTGAATTAATAAAAAAAGCCGATTATGCTTTATATTATTCCAAGAGCAACGGCAGAAACCAGGCCAATCTTTATAACCCGATTATGAATCGCGAATAGGCCTGTCTAAAGCAATATAAAATTCCGCAAGCTTCCAGTCTTCCAGGGTATCTATATCCAGAGACTCTTCTCTGCTCATAAGAAATATGCCATGATTGCTCAAATCATACAACGAATGTTTTTCCAGCAACCAGCTCGCTTTAACCAGGTATATTGCTCCATTTTCTATATAAAAACTGCGCAAATTTCTCGAAGAATCTGAAAATTTTTCCGGAAAAGCCGGAGCTACGCTGCCATTATTGTTTAATCTGAACATCCATTCAGGATGCTGCAAAACTTCTGTCATCGAAGAAAGCGAATTAAAGCTACCAACTCGGAATTTTTTAACTGCATTATGAATTGAATCCGGTGATACCAGCGGAGATGTCGGCTGCATAAGGCATAGGGTTACATTTTTTTGTTCTGTTGGCTCAACAATTTTTCTAACAGCATGAATTAGAACATCAACTGATTCAGAATGATCGCAAGCCAGCTCAGCAGGTCTAATAAAGGGTATTTCTGCACCAAATTGTTCTGCTTCTTCAGCAATTTCACGACTATCAGTTGAAACAATTATTCGGTCAAAAACATTGGCTTTTTTAGCCCTGAGCACAGCTCTGCCAACAAGAGAAACTCCGGCAAGCTTTTTAAGATTTTTTCCCGGCAATCTTCTAGAATGCTTTCGGGCAACTATTACAGCAATAAGCATCAGTATTTAAGCAGGCTGAAAACCCTTTTGCCGGTAAACTTATCTCGGCCCTTTAAAAACTCAAGCTCTATTGCAAAAGCAACTTCTACAATTTCAGCACCAAGCTCCTCAAGAAGTTCAAGAGTAGCCAGAGCGGTACCGCCAGTTGCCATAAGATCATCGATCAAAACAACCTTTTCACCGGGATGAACCGAATCTTTATGAATTTCAACCGCATCTATGCCATATTCAAGACTATATTCGCGTTTGATTATGACATGGGGTAATTTCCCGGCTTTTCTGACCGGAACAAATCCAGTGCCCAGTTTTGTGGCCAAGGCTGCGCCCAGGATAAAGCCCCTGGATTCTATACCACAAACCTTGGTTATTCCTTTGCCTTCATAGCGTTTGGCAAACAGGTCAATCATTGCATTGAATGCTTCTGCATTTCCCAGAAGTGGAGTAATATCCTTAAAAATAATTCCTGGTTTAGGAAAATCAACAACATCTCTTATATAGTTTTTTAATTCCATAATAACCTTTTAAACCTTTAATTTTTTTTCTTCTCCGACAAGCCTTTTCTCAAGCTTCTGGTAGGAATAATAATAGCCTTCAAGAGCATCTGACTTCAATTCTTCATTTTTGTATTTCTGCAAAGCCAGCTTACCCATTCTTAAAAACAGTTCATCACGTTTTTTTACAAACTTTTCAGCTCTAGAAACCGATTGCTTTTGCTCGTTTGATTTCGAAAAGAAGTTTTTTAACTGCTCAAAAAATCCTTCTGCCTTTTTCTCTTCTTTAGCTTCTTTGTTTTCAGAATACTTTTTAATAAAATAATTCATACGAAGAATTTCATGCCCTATGGTTAATAGATCAGGCAAGTCAAGTTCTCCCGACTGGTAAATTTCAAATGTTATTCTTCCGATTTCTTTTAACAACTCGTCTATTTCTTTCTTGATATCGGTAACATTGAAATTAATTGCAGCACGATTAGAAAGGCCTATTGCCTCATCCCTACCTTTTCTAAAATACTTTGAAACCGTTCCTGCTAGATCGGCGGATTCTTTTTGTGCTTCCTGCCCTCTGGCCTTTTCTTTTTCTTCCTCTTCTTCTTCTTCATTTAACAATGTATCAGAAGGGGGCTCAAGGCCAAATTTATCTTCATGCAGCTTAAGGGCATAAGCAGCGGCTTCTTTAAAACTACCCTCTCCTTCTACAGCAAGCCCTTTCAAAAAAACGAATGAAGATAAATCATGATAATTTGCCAAAGCTACAATTGCCTTGACTTTGGTGTCAGAATGATTGGCTTCTCTAACGGTATTGATAAGAAGACGAATTGATTCAGCTGCCTGAATATGTGACAAAGCATAAATTGCGCTGCCTTTCATCCATTCTTCATCCGAATCAAGCATTTTCTTTAACTCTGCAAAAACTTTTTCTTCCCCGAATGCCTGCAAAGCCTTTGCCGCAACGGACCTGATACGATTGTCAGGATCCTCTAAAGCAGAGAAAAGGCTTGGAATAGCCTCTTCAACTTTTAAATATTCAATAGCCTCAATAGTATTAGAACGAACCCTGTTATCCTCATCGTTAAGGAATGGACTTAAAATTTCCGCATCTTTTTTATCAAGGAAAAACTTTAAAGTACTTATAAGAGTCGCCCTGACAAAAGCATGCTTTTCTTTTACCAGCATTTTTACCAGGTGATCTTTAAATTCGCTTTTGTTATTTTCTTTGATTTTCATTACAGCGGCAAGTCGTTCTTCGAAGTCTTCAGAATTCAAAGTTTCTTCAATTGCCGAGTCCTTATCAGCAGCCACGTCGACCTTCATCAGCTTTTCCGCTTTTCGAATTTTGTCGATCGCTTTTCGTGCAAAAAATCTTACCGAGACATTTTTATCTCTGGTTGCGGTTACCAGAACATCCAGAACCTTCTCTCTGGTATCGCGATCAGTTATATCCAACTTCATAAGAGTCATTGCAGAAAGCGCTCTCAAATCATCGTCCGGATTTTTTAAGTCAGTCAAAAGACGTTTAATTTTAGCTTCCATAATCCTATCTTCTTTCCGTCTTCAAGTTTTATGGTTGTATATCTTAGTATGTTTCCCCATTTACTGCAAACGGGCCAGAACCTCACTAACAAATCATTCAGCTGCCACCACCGGACTTAATCTTAGTCAAAAGTGCAGTAGCCAGCTTTTTTATTCGTTTGTTTTTACAAGACTTGTCAAGAATCTTGTCTAACAAAGCTCCGGCAGCACTCGGTTTGTGGAGATGAAACTGAGCGAGAGCCAGATAATAACATACTTCATAATTATCGGGTTGAACTTTGTATAAGGTCATCAATAGCTGATAACCCCGCTCATTTTTTCCTGTTAAAACATTTGCTATTCCGAGCTCTTTATAAATTGTCTTTTTCATTTTTGGTGAGGCATCAAGTTCCCCACCGGTAAACCTGGAATAAACTTTTATCAACTCATCCCACATTTTAAGCTCTTTAAGCGCCTTGCCATAAAGATAGTTCCCTTTAGGGTGCTCGGGCTTATGCTTTAAGAAGTTTTCAAAGAAAGCTCTGGCAGTCTCATACTTCTTTTTCTCGGCAAACATAATTCCCATATACATATATATTTTTGCTGGCACATTTTTTTCTTTTTCGATAAGCTGATTAAATTCACTTATTGCTCGCTTGAACTTACCGAGATTATAAGCTTTCATCCCTTTAACATAATGTTTTGAACCCTTTTTCTTCTTCTTTTTTGTCGGCTTTTTGTCACTTAATTCAATAGAAGGTAGCTCTAGTTCACCGGTTTCTAATGAAAGCGGCTCTTGGGCAGATTCATCGGGAACAGGCTCTTCAATTTTTGATTCTTCACTTTGATCAGGCGTATTAACTTCTAATGCTTCTTCATCAGCCTTTACTTCTTCAACCGGCTCAGGCTTATCCTGAACCTCTATTGCCTCGAGACTTTCAAGCAATAGAGCAGGAATTAGATCTTTTTTGTTGAGCATTTCCATACAACTTCTGACGGAAGGAATTAAAGCCTTTATCTGTTCTTCTTTCCGAGTTCGAGCAAATTTTTCGATTAAATCTTCAAGTATTTTGCGCTCACCTGAATTGACCAGAACCTCTGTAAGTATTCTGATCACACTTGGATCCCGGCGATTAAGACGAGGAGCAATATTTTTAACCCCTTCAATACCATTTATAGCTACAACAGCACTAAGAAGAGCTTTTACAACCTGGGATCTTTCATCTTTAACATGAAGCTTCAAAGACTTTATGGCAGCCTCGTCCGGGTGGTTTACAAAAAACCTCATACAAGCTTCAAGATTGGGAGCAGCTCGCTCTGTTTTAAGTAGCGCGAGAATTTTCTCGTTAGGAAAATTGGTAATTTTACCTGCCATATCAAGAGCATGCTTACGTATCCACTTATTTTCATCAGAAAGCGCTTGATGCAATTGGGCACAAACAAATTCTGATGAGAAGTTTTTTAATGATTGAACGATTCTTCTACGAACGACATCACTTCTGTCTAGAACCAGCTTTTCAGCAAGATCTTCATGACCACTCGAGTCAATCATACCAAGTATGAATGCAGCACTTCTTCTCAGTTGAATATCATTAGATTCAACCATATTTTTGATTTCCGGCCTTACCAGTTCAGGTTCAATTCGAGCAAGAGCAAGAATTGAATTTGCTCGTATTCTATTATTAGGATCTTTTAAAAATGGTTCAATTCTGTCTTTTATTTCGTTATCCGGCAAATTAAGATCACCGATAGCTTCAATTGAATTGGCCTTTAATCGCGCATCGTTCGATGCAAGACCTTCATCAAATATTTTAATTAAAGTTACACTTTTGAATCTTGCAAGAAAAGAAACCATGGCAGCTTTACGTCGCAAATCATCATCTTTATGAAACTTTTCTACCAAAATTGGTATTGTTTCATGCTCACGCATAATACATAGCAGGCGCAAAATATTCATTGAAATCCATTCATCAGGATCTGAAATATATTCGCACATTGCCAACGCGGCATCTTTGCCGCCAATATTAAAAAGAGCA
>JBNJGH010000008.1:0-53515 GCA_051747585.1 Candidatus Rifleibacteriota bacterium | reverse complement strand
TATGAATAGAGAAAGGCGGAATCCGAAAACGTTCGGACTTCTGATGGCACTATTTGTAGTGCTGATATTTACCTTAGTGGGCTGTGAAAATGGTTCGCTTGGTCTTAATGCCGGTGCAATTACAGGCACTGTTGTAGATGACAAAACTCTGGTAGGTATATCCGGAGTAAGTGTTAAGGCTACAGCTGAAGGAGAAAACACTGATGGAGATGCAACAAAATATACCAATACTGACAGCAATGGTAATTTTTACCTGAATGATATGCGGGCCGGCGAGTGGATAGTAACCTTTGATAAATTTGGTTATTCTCCCATAATCGATACGGCTTCAAATGCTGTAAGGGTTGTAGTTGTTGATAGTGAGACCGCTACGGTTTCTCAGATTAGAATGAATCAGACAATCGAAAATCAATACATCACTGTAAAAGGAACACTGAAAGACGCCACCAACGGTTCTCAAATAACTTATGGAAACGCTAACTTTGTTTTTGGCAAAGAATCATTCAGCAACAGACTTCCAACCGAGTTTACCACCGGTTTTCGCATCCCGGCTTCTACAGGCGCTATAAATTGTGACATATCTGTTGATGGATATGCTCGAATGTCATTCCCTATAGAGAGACCTTCAACCGACATCGATCTGGGTACTGTGATGATGAAACCGGAATCATATAAAGTTGTCGGTCGGTGGACAGATGTTCCCGGCTGGGTATTCCAGGAAGCTCCAACTGCAAATATTTTTGCTTACGCCGGTAACAAGCTGGTTGCAACCGCAACTTCCACCCTTAATTCTCAGTCTTTTGAAATAAGAAACATACCCAAAGGCACTTCTGTATCAATTGAAGCAGAAATCAAGGGCTACAGAATGAATGGGCCGGTTGTTGTTTATCCTTCAGGTGATTTTCAGGGAACAATTTATCAGAAATTTTCTCTTAAAAATAACTTCTCACAGATAATGCGTGATGTAAGAATAATTGTTTCAGGAAACGGTATTTCGACCAACGATTTCGTAGGGGCTCTCTGTGAACAAACCGGAACCCAATGGCCGCAGACAATAGTTTCCAATCCACCAGGTTTTACCATTGGTACACCAAGAGTAATAGATCTGGGCACCAATCAGATGCCAACCGGCTATACTTTGACATTCTCCGGTTATATTGTGGGTGAAGGAGCAATAAGTTCAAAAGATGTCATGGTAAACGATGATGGTACAGATCCTCAAATTGTAACAATACAGGTGAATTAATATGAGTAAAAATACTTCTGACAATTTCGGGAGGTTGAAAGGTATGAATCTTAGATTCTGGGGCGGCTGGTTCCTGTTTCTAGCAGGAATTGCCGTAATGTTAACTATGGGTTGTGAAAAAGGTGGGTTAGGCGTCAAGTCTGCTCTGGTAAAAGGGAAAGTTGTCGATCGTAGTAACAGTGCTCCAATTTCAGGCGCTACAGTTAGAATGATCTCAATGGAAGAAATTGGCACTTCAGAGCTGAAGCAGGGTAACAACTATGCTTATACGAGAACAAATCAAGATGGTGACTTTGTTTTTGAAAATGTTCGCCCTGATAACGTTATATTTGAATTTCAAGCAAACGGTTTTGCCGAAAAGCAGTATCCGCAAACAAGCGGCGGTGGAGAAGCCGATGAAGAAACCGGTGAAACTTTAACCTCACAGGTCGATAAGGTATATGTTAGAAGCGGTTCTGTTACGGATATAGGCGCTGTTGGCCTTATCAAGGTTTCCAATCCGTTGCCTGAATCTATTACCGCCAAAATAACACTTCGTGACAGTAAAACAAGAGAAGTTCTCGATAATACCAGAGTGGGTAATTTTGAAGTCTCTTTCAATAATGATACTTATACTACCACTGTAAACGATTTAATGGCCGGTAAAGATATCAATGGCAATGATATTGAGCTCGAAGCCGGATCGGTCATAGAGGCTAAAGTTCAGGCCGACTCATCCCTGTATCTGGTTAAAGAAGAATCATTTACTGGTTCGGGCGATATTGTCGCTGATATGTTTCTTGAGCCGGTTACCTACAACCTGTTAATGAGATGTGTAAATGTTCCTGACTATATTAATGGCGGCGTAGTAAATATTTTTGCCGAGATTCAAGATGGAAACAAACCACCTCAGATAATTGCGACTCAAACTATCGATGATCTTGGCAACTTGTCCGGTCCCAATCTTCCGGCTCTGGTTAAAGTTCCAGGCCTTGCTCTTCCTGTAGATTTGAGAATTCAGGTAAGAGGTTATGAGGATGAAATCGTTACTGTTTCAAGTCTTCCTGAAGGCAGTCAGGGTTCTTATCGAATAGACATCGACTTCCTTTATGATAATGGCACAGAAGAATTCAGCTTCTCAGAGGGCGATAGCGCATCCGGCCGCGCAGGTTTGTATGATAATATAATTGCCAGAGATGTAATACTCAGAGTGGCCGGACCTGATATAGGAACCGGTGACAGTCTCACTGGTGCAATAAGTTTGCCATTTGACACGGCTAACAGCACTACGAGTCAGGTTTATAACATAAATAATCAAAGCACATGGGATCTGACTTTCAGCGATGTGGCCGTAGGATATTCGTTATATTACACAGTATCAGTCAGCCCGGTTAGTTCTGCAACTGGAACCTACAATATTTCAAGTGAAGATGGAATTATGATTAATCCACCGGTAGCCAGTCCGGCTTCGACCCTACTTATAGGCGTAGAGGCAAAACGACCGGAATAGTTTCAATCTCCCATAAAAAAAGAGCGGCGCAATCTGCGCCGCTCTTTTTTTCTTTTAGCTGGGTTTAAATGACAGGAGTGCCTTTGGGGTAATCTACGCCAAGATGTTTGGCTACGGTTGCAGCTACATCCCAGAAGCCGTGGCGAGTGCCAAGGTCTCTGCCGGGTTTGCCCGGCTGATAAACCAGCAGGGGCACAACTTCACGGGTGTGGTCTGTGCCTTTGTAGGTGGGATCACACCCGTGGTCAGCAGTTATCATTAACAAATCGTCGACTTTGAGCTGTTTAATAAAGCTTTCCAGCCATTTATCAAAGGTTTCAAGTGCATTTTTGTAACCTTCGACATCTCGACGATGACCATATTTCATATCTGTATCTACCAGATTGGTAAAAATAAAGCCTGAATCAACCTTTTGCAGTGCCTGCATGGTTTTGTTCATACCATCATCGTTGTTTTGCGTTGTTACATGAGGTTCAACACCCTGGCCGGCAAAAATATCGTAAATTTTACCGATTCCGTAAGTAGTGATCCCTTTGCTTTTAAGAATATCCAGGACCGTTTCATCCGGTGTAAGACTGAAGTCGTGGCGGTTGGCGGTTCTTGTGTAATTTCCTGATTTGCCGACGAAGGGGCGGGCAATAACTCGTGCTACGCCCAGATCAGGTGGCTGCAGCATATCCCTGGCGGTCTGGCAAATTTCATATAATTCTTTAACCGGTATAACTTCTTCGTGGGCAGCTATTTGAAAGACAGAATCGGCAGAGGTATAAACAATAGGACTGCCGGTTTTAACATGTTCGTCTCCCAGGTCCTGAATTATAGCCGTGCCCGAAGCCGGGTAATTGCCAAGGGTTTTTCGACCTATTGCTTTTTCGAACTTTTCGATGAAGTCTTTGGGAAAACCGTCCGGAAAACCGGGAAAAGCATATTCAAGTTTGTAGCCCATCATTTCCCAGTGGCCGGTGGTGGTGTCTTTGCCGGGTGAAAGTTCCTGCATTTTGCCGAAACCACCTGTGGGGTTTTCTGCAGGGGCAACGCCTTCTATTTTGGTTATATTACCAAGGCCAAGTTTTTGCATATTGGGCATATATATGCCGCCGGCGGCCTTTGCAAGATTTGGTATGGTTGAAGCGCCTTCATCGCCATATTCTGCCTGATCAGGCATTGGGCCGATACCAGCGCTGTCTAATACTATACATATAGCACGCATAAGCTATCCTTTCTATTATTGTCTTATTTGTCCAACAATTCTAATATAATATTTTTAGCAGGTTTAGGCGAATTTAACAAAGTTATTTCAGTAATTCTCTGTTAGAAATTATTAAATCTTTAAAAAAGAGTAACCTCCCACTAAGCTCCAAAGAAAATAACCACAGAGCGCACAGAGCTCACAGAGAATCTTTTTCAGCCATTGTTCCCTTCTTCAGCAAGCCTTCAGAAAAGCACTCGTGTTTTTCTGAAGGCTTGCTGAAGAAGGGAAAGCCAGGCGGTGAAACCGCCGGCTGATTGTCCACGGGACAATCCAGGCTGAAAAAGATTAGAAAAACAACTCTGTGCCCTCGGAGTTCTCAGTGGTTTAAATTCTTTAATTGACAGCAGGATGTAGTTGCGAGGAATTCTGCGTAGCCGGTTTCTTCGTAGCTTTAGCGAAGCAGAACGACGAAGCAATCTCAAAAGCTTGAAACAGCTAACGGCTTTTAAAAACTAATTTAAAATAACTGCTTATTGACTGGAGTTGTTTGTAAAAATATTTTCTATCTGGGTGATTTTTGCAACTCTATTTGCGTGCCGCCCGGGCCCGGGCGTGGTCGCCAGCCAGGTGTCTACAATCTGCTTCATGTAGCCGGTGCCGATAACCATGCTGCCAAAAGTTAAAACGTTTGCATGGTTATGTTCGCGACTGTTTTTTGCAGTATATAAATCGTTGCAGCAGGCTGCTCTTACCCCGGGGACTTTATTGGCGGCCATACATGAACCTATGCCTGCACCGTCAATAATTATACCAAGGCTGTGCGGGTTTTGCGCGACTCTGGAAGCGACAAGATAGGCAATGTCGGGATAGTCGACAGAAGCTGTCGAGTAAGTGCCGATATCATCAAAAACAAGATTTTTAGATTGCAGGTATTTTTTTAATTCTTCTTTATGTGGAAAACCGCCGTGGTCTGAACCAATTATTATTTTAGGCATTAAATGAACTCCTGAAACAATTCTTCTCTGGGTCTGGGTATTACAACATGGTGAACCACCAGACCTTTGCCCTCGAGCGATTCTAGACCTGCCTGCACTGCGGCTTCAACTGCAGCTACGTCTCCGGTCATTGTGTAAAAAGCTTTTCCGCCGATTGCCATTGCAATTCTAATTTCGCAAAGGTCAATGTCGGCTGCTTTTACTGAGGCGTCAGCAGCCAATATGGTTGAAACTATGTCGAAAGTCTCAACAACTCCGAGTGCGCCGGTCTCTTCAATTTTATTGGTTGCAGTTATTGCAGGATAAATTTGAGGATGAAGATTTGGAATAACCAGATCATTTACCAGATAACCCTGGCCTATCTGAATTCCGGCTTCAACACTGGCTTCAACAGCGGCGACATCACCCCAGACCATGCAGATGAATTTTCCCGGACAAACCGTGCGAGACAAAACCAGATCAACTGAGGCAGTTTTAAGCATATTATCAGTTACAAGATAACCGACTGAAATGCTTGAAAGTTCTATTAGTCCGATTGCATTCTGGTATAACATGTTACTTACCTCATTCTCTGATAATGGTTATTGCCTTGTCTGTGACCGATTCAATTTGTCCGCCAATAGAAGCGTGTAAAGAAGCGCTCAATTTTCCGGAAGGAATAGCGGCAATTAGCTGGCCCTTTTTTACTTTGCTGCCGGCTTTGACCACAGGTTTAGCCGGGGCGCCTATATGCATTTTAAGCGGCAGCTCAACTCTTTCAAATCTGGCGTTGATTTTGCAGAAAGGAGCTTTTTTGTCGTAATCGAGCAAAGCTAGTTTTTTTAATAGCCTTTCGATGCTTACTCTTCTAACAGAGCGCATAGGGTGAACCTGGGGTTCCCCTTTGAATTCTCCGGCTTTGACGCCTTTTGAAAGGTGATAATTTTTTGCGCTCTGGCACATTTCACGGGGCGGCAAATCTTCGGGGCATGAAAATAAAGAACATAATCCGCACTCACTACAGAAAATCGAATCTATCGCGTAATTGCTGCTGGCATAAGGAGCGAACTGGGCTGTTCTCATAGCTTTATGAGGGCTTATGGGGTAGCCAAGCAAGGCCCTCGGGCATAGCTCAGTGCAGTCTGTGCATTGATCACAGGCCGAGCGGGCTATACGTGAGTTTTCGCTTTCTTTGCGGGTCATTTTTCTAATAAGCACATGATCATCGGGTAGAGCAATCAGGCCTCCGCAGGTTTTGCTGACAATTTCTTCATGGGCTTTTTCAATGATTTTGCCCATCATTGGGCCGCCATCAACTATTGTCAGACCCGATAGATCTTTTAAACCGGCCAAGGTCATTGCTTCGGCAACAGTTATTCCGAAAGGAATCTCGACTGTTACCGGATTAGGAACCGCGCCGGTTACAGTAATAAATTTTGTCGTTACCGGTTTGTTGAGTCCCAGGTTAACCAGAGTTTCTACGTTGGCTACCACACAACCAATATTGAGAGGAATACCGCCAAATGGAATGAGTTTACCGGTTGCTTCATAGACCAGTTCGTATTCATCTCCTGCCGGATAAAAATCGCCCAGTGGCAGCATTTTTATTCTTTTATCAGGGATTGCTCTTTCGACATAGCTTAGCAGGTCGGCATATTTTTTCTTCATGCCAATAAACGCCTGCTTGGAATTCGTCATTTCAATTGCTTTAATCAAGCCGGTAAAAAATTCGTTGGTAAAATTCTTGAGAATTTCTTTATCTTTATGAAGTAACGGTTCGCATTCAGCGGCATTGACAATAATGGTTTCAACATTATTGGCGGCAAGTTTGACATGAGTAGGAAAGCCCGCTCCTCCACAGCCAACAAGACCAAGTTCTTCGATGTTGTGTTTCGCCATTTTATTTTCCAGTCTTATTAGAAAAACATATCAACAAAGCCCTGAGGGCTTTGTTGATATGAGTTTTTCATTATACTATTCTGAATGAATCAACTATAACGCAACGTCTTTGTCTGGTAAAAGATCGTGCGGTAGTAATGCCTTCACCGGTAGGGGAGGCGATAGTCATAGTTGTGCATCCTTCGCCGCCAAAGCCGAGTCCTGCATAGCTGGGACCATTCTTAACAAAGATAGAGCAGTTGCATTTTCGGGCCATGAGGTGAAGATTGTCAATGTTTTTGCTATGCATAACCGCAGTATGAAAGTTGCCGTTTTCAACCTTGACTGCAAGGTCTATGGCTGCATAAACATCTCTTACCCTGACCAGTGGAATAACAGGCATCAGTAATTCTTCAACCACAAATGGATGATCAGGTTCTACTTCGCAGAGAATAATTCTTGTATCCTCTGGTATTCGAACCCCTATTTGTTCCATAATTACCGAAGCATTTCTGCCGACCAGTTTGCGGTTTGGTGCGCCCGATTTAGAATCGATGCATGCTTTTTCAAGTTGCATAATTTCCCGGACAGATGCTTCATAGGCTCCACTGTTACGCAGGTGCTTCTTGAGCTCATCAGCCACGGAATCAACAACTATAATTTCTTTTTCTGCAATACAGAGAACGTTGTTGTCAAAACCCGCGCCCGAAACAATATCTCTTGCCGCTTTGCGAATGTTTGCCGTTTCGTCGACAACTGCCGGGGGATTACCGGGACCTGCAGCAATATATTTTTTTCGAGATTTGGAAGCGGCGGCTACCACTCCGGGACCTCCGGTGACTGTTAAAAGCCTGATACCGGGATGGGTCATGATTTTCTGAGCATTTTCTATACTGGGAGTGGCTACTGTCGTCAGTAAATTTTCCGGACCACCTGCTTCGACTATTGCTTCGTTCAATATACTCATGGCATACTGACTACATTTTGCAGCAGCGGGGTGGGGGGCAAATACTACACCGTTTCCGGCTGCCACCATGCTGATAGAATTATTGATCACAGATGCTGTCGGATTAGTGGAAGGTGTAATTGCACCTATGATTCCATAAGGGGCCTGCTCGACAAGTGTAAGGCCATTATCGCCTGAACTGGCAATCGGCTTTAAGTCTTCGAGCCCCGGTGTTTTTTCAATTACGAGTTTATTCTTCTGAATTTTATCGTCTATGCGACCATACCCGGTTTCGCTGTTTGCACACCTGGAAAGCTCTTCGACCTTTTCCATGGATCTTTTGCGCATATTGGCAATTATTTTTTCTCTGGTATCTAGTGGAAGGTCGCTAAGCTGTTTCTGGGCCTGGTCAGCTGCAGCCACAGCATCGTCTACACTGGTGAAAATACCTTTCCCGGGGTTGTTGGGCAGGGCGTTTCCAGCGTTCAATTCAGAAGTATTGAGCTTTTTCATTACTTCTTGAATAATAAGGCTCAAATCTTCTTTTGAAACACTCATTCCTGCTGACTCCAATCTATAATTTCAAATTGATCAGAAGTTCAGGAACGTTCTTTATCGAATACAACCTCATCTACTATTGCGCAAACAGCCGCATCAGCCGGCTTTTTGAGAGTTCGTTCGGTTAATCTCGATGAGCTGCCGGATACGACAAGAACGTTCTCTGAGGCTCCTGCACCTACCGCGTCTAAAGCAACAACATGTTTTCCGGTTGGCTTTTTTGTGTCGAGATCTAACTCTTCGACAATAAGAAACTTCATTCCAACCAGGCTTTTATCTTTTCGGGTACAAACAACTGTACCGCACACGCGGCCAAGTATCATAGCTTATTTCCAGTCTTATTATTTCTTGGAGCTGCTGGTAATTTCCTTGATTGGCATAATGTCATCAAGGTTTGAGTGTGGGCGTGGAATTACATGTACGCTAACCAGCTCGCCAATTTTCTTGGCAGCAGCGGCGCCTGCATCGGTGGCAGCTTTAACTGCAGCTACATCGCCTCTTACGAATGCAGTTACATAACCGGAACCGATTTTTTCCCAGCCGACGAGATTTACGTTAGCTGCTTTAACCATAGCATCAGATGCTTCGATAAGTGCTGTTAATCCTTTAGTTTCAATCATACCCAGGGCTTCCTGCATGACAACCTCCAAAAATTTTATTAAGCGTAAATTTTATGCAATTATTTCAACCATGTCGCCGTTTTTAATTCCGGCGGCATTAGCTTCATCCGTATCAAGGTGAAAATCAAGAGCGTATTTATCGCTTGCTCTTACTAGAACATTGTTAAAAATTACAGACTTGGGACCGCTGGATTTAACCGCAATCCTGTCCATATCTTTTAAGCCGAATTTTTCGGCGTCTCTATTACTCATATGAATATGACGTGCAGCTACAATAACGCCTTCGTTTAAAACCACTGAACCTTTAGGCCCAACTACTACACAACCCGGGCTGCCGGCAATGTCGCCAGAGTCTCTGAGCGTGGGTTTAACCCCAAGCTTGAAGCAGTCTGTGGTTGATACTTCAATCTGAGTGGCGGGTCTGACCGGGCCCAGAATGCGGCATTTTTCAATGACGCCCTTACGACCGACAATCATGACACATTCTTTGGCGGCAAACTGTTTGGGTTGGGAAAGATCTTTTAACGAAGTTAGTTCATAACCGGTGCCAAAAAGTGTTTCGAGATCTTTTTGGGATACGTGTAAGTGTCTGTTACTGACACCGCAGGGAATGGAACCGGATTGTATTCTGTCCTGCAGATCAATATGCTTCAGGACCTCTGCAACAATGGTTTTTACCTGATTTTCGTCCATTCTTCAATAATGTCCTTTCCGTGAGGGCAATTCCCTGAAAAATTTTATATCTTCAATGACGGCTTTTGTTTCAGGCAGCCCCTCTGCTGTCAGGCCTTGGCGATCAAACAGAGGCGTCATGGAAAAAGCTACGTCATTGGCAATTCCAGTGGCAATTATATCACAGCCTGTACCAGGCGCAAGGGAAAAAGTTGAAAATAACTCAATATTATATTTGGCAGCCTGATTTAAAACAGCTTTAAGATTGGTGGATTCGCAGTATGGCATGGACGCGGGTAAAATCGCGCCGGCACAGCGAAGATCTGCAAGCATGGCGGCAGAAGTTTCACCGGTAAAAGCTCCTTTTTCGCCCCAGTGAATGCTGGTTGATACTACTCGCCCTTGTAAAGAAGGAAAAAGCTTATTAAAAACAGTTATACACAAGGGGTTGACTACAAAGAGCATTTCCGGAAATCTGGTTGAAAGTTCAAAAACATCTGATTTAATTTTCTCTAGAGTTTTGGGCGAAGCTTTGCCAAGGTTCAGTAAGAGTTTTGTATTATGAGTGGATTGACTCAAACCCAGAGAATCAGCTACTTCCTTAGCCCATGACGTCAGTTTTTGCTCTGATTTAATAGTTCTTTTGCCTTCGCGGTGCATTCGTCTTATATCATCTGCGGTCAGCAGGTTATTTGAAGAAGGGCCGGAAGAAGGCGTTGTAATAAGTTGTTCGTTACGATCAGATAGTTTCTGACCCATCTCTTTTAATTCCAGAGGAAGGATGTAAGCTATATCCAGATTGGTCATTTCTCTGGTTGGTGGAGATTTGCGATCAACCAGAAAAAAAACCGGGGCAGGGGATTTTTTGCTTAAAATGCGCCATAAGGCTTCTGTGTCTGCGCTGTCCCGGATTCCAAGTGATATCTTTTTTAAGCACTGGTAAAGACCGGGAGAATCAATGACAATACTTTTAAAACCTGAAAATGAAATATAGTTCAGAGAAGAAGCCCCTGTAATTTTTGTTATTTCAGGATTCAAGCCGAAAGGTGAAGCAAAAAAACGGCTTCTGTCTTTATGACTGTCGGTGATTATAAGTAGCTGTCGTTTTGTCATTGTAAAGCAATGATATAATGATAATTCTGCAAAAGCAACAAAATTTGAACAGGATCAGTAATTCTCCATTCGTTTGTTAAAACCGTTTCAAGACATTTAGAATGCTTTACTTCGACTTCGCTCAGGGACCGCAATAGGGTGTCATTGCAATGAGCATCGCGAAGAAGCAATCTATAATATTTTAAAGCTGGATATTTTATAAAAAAACAATCGCCAGCCGTTATAATCGGAATATTTTTAAACCGATTAGCTGACGATTGTGTTTTAGACCCCGCAGTTGCCGTGTAAAAGAAAAACTGAACCCGACTATAATAGTACGGTTGTCCGCCTGTTAATCATCAGGGACTTCGTAACGGGTTTGACTCCGTTCGTAAGCTGGCCCCGGTGAGAAACAGAGACAGATTCCCTTTAGGTTACAGGTGTCGGCTCAATTTAACCTGTAATATCACGTGCACCGCAGGGTAAAATTGTCAAATAGCTTATATATAAAAAATATCAGAAATAAGATGGTTTAGCAAGAATCTTTATGTAAATTAAATTTTTATTTATTTGATAGAAAAAATAGGCAAAAAGCCTTGGCAAAACCATTTTAAATTAATACAATTATAGAATAATGTACAACCCTGCAAGGAATTTACTCTATGAATAAAAGAACTCGATATTGTTTAGCTCTGGCCTTATTTATATTAGTCAGCGCTACTTTGCCAGCAGTAACACCAGAATTTGCCCAGGCACATCGTGAACCTCTTAAACCCGATAAGAAGGCGGTATTAAAAAAGACCCTGTTTGTTTGTGGTCTTATTAATTCGGCTTATCTCGGAATAAATGATCTGGTTGCAGCTTTACAGCTGATTAAAGAACAGAACCCCACCAGCGAAAGGCTTTCTGCTCAACTTCTGGCCGTAAAAATCGGTTTGATAGAAAAACCTTCGCTTATGCGTTACATAGCCAGAGAAATAAAATTTTGTGAACAATATCCTGATTTCCCTCTTGGTTTCAATGACTCCCCGGAAGGCCCCGAAAAGTTAAGCGAAGAATTTTTCAAGATTGCCGACAGCATTGAAAATTTGGAAGTGAATCATCAATCTGATGATTTGAAGCAATTAAGAAAAGAAGCAGAGAAAGTTGTGTTTAAGCTTTTCTGGACCGAAAGTGAAAAAATGCGAACAATGTGTATGGATATGCTTCAATTTATTCGAGTTGAATTAAAAGAAGATCTTCCTTTCGATATTTTTGGCAAACCGATCTTAAGAAAAAAATTACAGAAGTAATTTATTTTCCTGGTTTATTTTTTCTCTTTTTGTTTTTTGTTCTTCTCGCAGTTTCCGGCGAAATATTTCGCATTGCACGTTTTTTCGCCACGCCCTTTTTGCGGCCAGATTTAAGAGCTTTTCCCAGCTGGGTTAATACTCCCAGTTCGAGGTTCTCTTCCTGAAGAGAAATTATTTCATCTCTTATCATTGCTGCTTTTTCAAATTCCATTCTTTCTGCTGCAGTTTCCATTTCTTTTTTCAAAGAGTTTACTACTTCGTTAAGTTTATCTCTGGAAATATCTGGTATAGAAGTCGCCTCATCTTCGCTGCCGGGCAAAAATAATTTGGGAAGCTCTTTGCTGATGGTTTTTGGCTTAATACCGTTGGCTTTGTTATATTTCTGCTGAATTTTTCTCCGCCTTGCGGTTTCGTCTATGCAGTATTTCATTGCAGGCGTGATCTTATCGCCGAATAATATAACCTGGCCGTTTGCATTTCTTGCAGCTCTTCCGCAGGTTTGCATCAATGACCAGGATGATCTTAAAAAGCCCTGTTTGTCGGCATCCAGTATTGCAACAAGCGATACTTCGGGTAAATCCAGCCCTTCTCTTAAAAGATTAATGCCTACAAGAACCTTAATATTGCCTATTCGCAGATCACGCAGAATTTCAATTCTTTCAAGGGTATCTATTTCATCATGTAGATAACCTGTAGGAATATCGAGTTCTGTCAGATAAGCCGAAAGCTCTTGTGCCATTTTTTTGGTCAGGGTAGTCACAAGAACCCTCTCGTTTACGTCAAGCCTATTTTCTATTTGATTGATCAAATAATCGATTTGCCCCTTACTCTTGACTACAGAAATATTGGGGTCGAGCAAGCCTGTGGGTCTTATCAGTTGTTCTGCTATTCGTGATTCTGAGGCTTGAATTTCATAGGGGCCGGGCGTTGCAGAAACAAACAGCAACGGACGTTTAAGTTCGAGGAATTCTTCAAATGTCAGGCAGCGGTTATCCAGGGCAGAGGGAAGCCTGAAACCATAATCAATAAGAGTTTGTTTTCGGCTTCGGTCACCTCTGTACATGCCTTTGAGCTGCGGCACGGTCATGTGAGATTCATCTAAAATGATGAGGCAGTCTTTAGGCAGGTAATTTACCAGAGTATCTGGCGGTTCTCCTGCCTTGCGGCCTGAAAGATGGCGGGAATAGTTTTCGATGCCTTTGCAAAAGCCTGTTTCGCGCATCATTTCGAGGTCATATCTTGTCCGTTCATAAATTCTCTGTGCTTCGATTAATTTATTGTTTTTTTCAAAATAAAGTATTTGCTCTTTCATTTCTTGTTCAATTCTGACCATGGCTTTTTCCATTTTTTCTTTTGTTGTAACAAAATGTTGAGCAGGAAAAATATCTACCTGTTTAAGTTTTTTGCTGACTTCGCCGGTCAGGGGATCAAACTCTTCAAGCTTTTCTATTTCATCGCCAAAAAATTTAACTCTTATGGCAACCTCGCTGGAAGCAGGAAAAATATCTACGGTTTCACCACGAGCCCTGAATCTGGAACGGTCAAAATCCATATCATTGCGGGAATATTGAATTTGTATCAGTTCGCGAATTAATTTCTGCCTGGAGATTTCCTGGTCTAACTCGAGGGATATTCTCAGTTTGGAGTAATCTACCGGAGAACCAAGACCAAAAATACAGCTTACCGAAGCTACCGCCAGAACATCACGGCGCGAAAAAAGTGAAGTGGTGGCCGAATGCCTGAATCTGTCTATTTGTTGATTTATCGAGGAGTCTTTTTCAATGTAGCTGTCGGAGGAGGGTATGTAAGCTTCAGGCTGGTAATAGTCATAGTAACTCACGAAATATTCTACTGCATTCTCGGGAAAAAATTCCTTGAATTCTGTATATAGTTGTGCTGCGAGGGTTTTGTTATGTGTGATCACCAGAATCGGTCTTTGGATTCGTTCTATAACATTGGCCATACTGAAAGTTTTACCGGAACCAGTAACACCAAGCAGCGTCATGCAGTCATTTCCGGCTTTAACCCATTCTTCCAGTTTTTTTACCGCCAGAGGCTGGTCACCACGTAAGTGAAAAGGACTTTTTAATTTGAAACGGTTTTTTTGCTCATTCATTGCAAAATGAGTATAATATAAGTTCGAAAAAAAGTTAAATTAAACAATTTCTTGATTGGCGGTTTGATTATGAAACTTTATATTATTGCAGACATCGAGGGAGTTGCCGGGGTTGTTTCAAAAGAGCAAACCGAGGGTGGCGATTCTTCATATTTTAATGCGGCGAGATTGCAATATACCCGAGAAGTTAAAGCTGTGTGCGAAGCTGCATTACAGGAGGGTGTCGAAGAATTATACGTTAATGATTTCCATGGTAATGGGCTGAACATAATACCTGAAAAGCTTCCCCCTGAATCTATGCTTATTCGTGGTGGTTTCAGGCCCGAATCCGGCTATGATTTATTAGACAAAACTTTTGCCGGAGTGATAATTCTGGGTGCGCATGTAAAAACGGGTTCAAATTCAGGAGTTATTCCACACACTTTTACCAATAAAATAAATTATGAAATTTTTGGTCAGCCGGTAGGCGAATTTGATCTTCTTTCTTTGATTGCGGGTGAATTTAAAGTTCCGACTATAATGGTAACCGGAGATTCGGCGGCAATAGAACAGGCAAGAACCAATCTGCCTTCTACTCACATGGTTATCAGTAAGTTCCCGGTCGGAAATAACGGTGCATTGTGTATTCATCCAGACAGGGTCGTAGAAACATTAAAAGATGAAACCCGACGTGCAGTTAAAAATATAAATTCGATCGAACCCCCCCAGATTGCTCCTCCTACTCAATTAACCGTAAAACTTCAAGATTCTTCTGTTATAGACAGAGTTTCCTGGATTCCGGGCTTGAAAAAGGTCGATAAAAATACATTTGAATATGTTGCCCAGAATATGAAGGAAATTGCCTCGATTGTCTATGGAACTACTATCTTAGCCGAATCATAAATATTAGTGACTCTATTTTTCGATATTGTGCTGCTTTATTTTTCTTTGTAAAGTTCGGCGTGAAACTTTCAGCTCCTGGGAGGTTTTGGATACATTATTATTGTTTTCGGCCAGAGCTTTTAAAATTATCATTTTTTCAGCCCGGTTCATTTTTTCTTCGAGTGAACCCGGGCTGTTTTTATCGAGGTCGTTAACAAACTGAGGATTTATAATTTCGAAATCTCTAATTATTGCAGGAAAATGAGAGGGCTCAATAATGTCTTCTGCCAAAACTACCGCTCTTTTTAAGGCGTTTTCCAGCTCTCTTATGTTGCCGGGCCAGTTGTAATTTTTTATCAGCTGGTCGGCTTGCTTAGAAAGTCTGGGAGCTGGTTTATTGTTTTGTCTGGCAAAAGTTTTTATGAAATGACTGGTGAGTAGAGGTAAGTCTACTTTTCTCTCTCTCAGGGGAGGCAGGGTAATTGTCATTTCGTTAATTCTATAATAAAGGTCGTGTCTGAAAGAATCGTCTTTTACTTGTTCGAGTAGATTGCGGTTTGTAGCTGCAATAATTCTGGCATCTATTTCTACAGGTTGGGTTCCGCCAACTCGGTAGAATTGCTTTTCTTGAAGAACTCTCAGGAGTTTGACCTGAGTGTTTAAAGAAGTTTCAGATATTTCATCGAGAAAAATCGTGCCATCACCGGCAATTTCAAAATATCCTTTTTTCTGGTAGTTGGCTCCGGTAAAAGCTCCTTTTTCGTAACCGAAAAGCTCGCTTTCTATTATACTGTCAGGAAGTGCGCCACAATTTACCGGTATGAAATTTTTAGCCGATCTGTCTGAAATTGAATGCACGGCATGGGCTACGAGTTCTTTCCCGGTGCCGCTTTCGCCCTGTATAAGGATTGAAAGATTGCTTTTGCCAATTTTTTTCAGGCAGTTAAACATCGAGATCATTTTTTCTGAACGGCCAATTATGCCGTTAAATGAAATCTGCTCGCTGGTTAAACTTTTTTCATTGTTTTCTACTTCGCATATATTGGCTGGGGTAAATTCAACAAAGCACTTTTGGGCAACTCGATTGATCCAATCTGGTATTATATCTATAAGCTTTTGAATTTCATATTCAAACAGTTTAAGGCGTCGTCCTTCCTGCCATATAAAGCCTGCAATTTCTTCGCGATTGATTTTATTGAGCTTGCCTTCATGTTTTTTGAAAAGCTTGTTGATAATTATCAGGTGGGGCACATACCTTTGTGATAATTCAGGGGTTTCAGAATTTTTGATGCCGATTTCGCTGAGAATTTTGCGTCGCATTTCAGGTGGCATGGCAAGAGCAAAATTGTCTTCAAGCTTACCTGAAGCTTCAAATTTCAAGTGTTCAAAAAGTCTGTCGATGTATTCCAGTCCTTCGGGGGCAAAACCCGCCATGAAATCCTGGGCAAGAAATTTTAATGATTTATTTGTCTCCATAATTCAGTTATTGTTCTTTGATTTTAAAAGCTTCTCGGGTACGGGTTTTTTCAGTTTTCTCAAAAAATGAATTATTTCGTTATTTCCCGGTTCAATTTTTAAGGCTTCGAGGTAGGCATTTGCGGCTTGTTGGTTTTGATTCTGTTCCATTTTAATTCGACCGAGCCATTGCCAGGCTTTTGAGTTGAGCGGATTTGCTTCGGTAGCATCAATAAAAAGTTTGGCCGCTTGCTTTTTATTTTGCTGTTTATAAAATAAATAGCCCCATTTTCTTAGTGCTTCAGAAAGATAGATTTGAATAAATGATTTTTTTGCTGTCTTTGGATACAGCTTTAGATATTCTTTCCACAGCATTGCTTCGCGGGAATGAAATTCCATCATATGGAGAATCTTCCCTTTGCGAAAGAGCAATCTCTCAAGGTTTTCAGGGTTTTTCTCGATAAGATTGTTCAATTTGTTTAATTCGCGTTCCAGAACTGCTCTGTCTGATTTGCCAAGTTTCAATTTTTTTCTTGTTTCAGGATCGATTGAATTTAATACCCGCATTTCTGCCAGTGGTAAATTGCATTTTTCGCAAAAATCAAGATTGACCGGATTCAAATAGCCGCATTCAAGACATGGGTTCAAGGGTTTGTCACATTGAGGGCATCTTACAGCATCGGGCTTGGTTAGAATTTTGCAGTCGTGACAAAAGTTTCTTGCAACACCTTTCATAGCAGATGATGCATTGTTGAATAATACAGAAAAAACAAAGATTGAAATAAGGCAGAAAACAAATTTGTTAAATCTTTTTATAGTAATCATATAATACTCCATCAGTTGCTGGAAGAACCTCGGCAGCTTCTATAGCAGCTTTATTCAAAAGAATTCTGGCCGGATTAATCGATGCGATTGTTTTTAGCAGAGAGGCTATGAGGTCTTTGTCACCTTTAAAATCACCTTTTTTAAATACGTGCCATTCTCGACCGTCAAAAGAAGCAATGTAAACTTCTTGTTGATCGACGGTTATTTGGTAAAGAGAGGGCCGACGGTAATGAAAAACTCCCTGTTCTGCTGCCATTACTGCGCGGTAATTCAAATATGCAGGTGGAAGAGGAGAGCCAAGAAATGGATAAAGCCCTTGGTTTGTCAGGTCATCCGGGTGAATGTCGATTTTTTCACAGTCCAGGACAATACCTTTTTCACATTCGCCAGGCCTAATGTATGCGTATTCACGATCGGGTCTGCAGCCAATCATGGACAAATCTGAAACAACTTCAGAGTTGTCTGCAAAAATTATTAAACCGGTTGCTTTTCTTTTGTTTGCTTCCAATTTAAGGCCTTCAAGCAATTTTCTGGCGACCTGAGGATAATGATAATCAGTGTGTATTCGCCACCCGACAATAACGGCTTCGCCGGTTATTGATTTAATTAAATCTGCGTGGGCAAAAATTATGTTTCCGTAGGTAACAACCCAGGTTGAACCGGGAGTGCGGGTAACCATTTTTGAATGTAGCTTACAGGTGAGTGCAGCATCGAACCATGAGCCCTCAAGCGTTTCTGCGCATCGGTGCATGTCGACTATTGCTTCAGGGTCATCCTCATAAGAAAACGCTCTGAATACCATGTTATCAAAAATTTCCCGCATTCTGACTTCTCCATTAATTTTCGTTTCATAATCATAAACGCATCTGGCATATAAATTCAAGATAGAGAAAGGATTTAATTAAATAGACTTTTATTTTTTTTCGGCAAAAGCCTACTAAATAAAATGCGAAATCGGGTTGACGAAAAAATCTGAAAATGTATAATTAAATACTAACAAGGATGGAGAAAAGATGAAAAAGGCATATAAAAAAGTAATTACTTCTTTTAAGATGCAGATCAAAAGAAGATATTTGTTGTTGTTAAAAAAAGATTTTGTTGAAAGTGGTTTGAAAAGAAGAAGAGGAGAATGTAAAGGTTGTGGCGCATGCTGTCGCTCCTCATTTCCCTGTCCGTTTTTGTATGAAAAAGATGGAAAATCACTTTGCAGCATTCATGAGACCAAGCCTGATGTTTGTAAAATTTACCCATTTAACGAGTCCGATGTGTTTCCGCACACTGCCGAAAAATGTGGATATTACTTTATTGACGAAGATGAATCTCAATCTGATGGCGAACTTGAGCAAAAATAAATAGAATAAATTGCTCCAGTAAATTGCGGATAAATTTAATTTTAAGAGTATTTTCTATTTATTCGATTTTATGCATTTTCAATAGATTGGTTCCGCCGGTTACTCCTAAGGGCACTCCGGCGACTATTACAATTATATCCTCGGGGTTTACCAGGTTTCTTACGGAAAGAATCTCTTCACTGTATTTAATCATTTCATCGGTGTTGCTTATTTTTTCAACTAAAATTGGTGTGACGCCCCAGCTGAGACTCAAACGACGACATGTATCCAGTCTGGGAGTAAGCGCAATTATAGGAGTCGGGGGATGATATTTTGAAATATATTGGGCCGTATTTCCGCTGAAGGTATAAGGAACAATATATTCTGCATTAATATTGTAAGCTGACTCACAAGCTGCGTGAGCCATTATTTCTTCGATTTCTCTTTTTACTTCCGGCAGCAGATGGTCAACGCTATTTTCTTTACCAAGATTGAGTTTTTCTGCCTCAAGAGCTATGGCTGACATCATCTTTACTGCTTCAACGGGATTTTTGCCCGAAGCAGTCTCGCCAGACAGCATAACAGCATCCGATCCTTCGAGCACGGCATTGAATACGTCCGTGGTTTCTGCGCGAGTAGGTCTCTGGTTGTCAATCATCGATTCAAGCATCTGGGTAGCAGTTATAACAGGCTTGCCACGTCTCGAACAGCGGTCTAGAATATGTCGTTGAACTGCAGGAACCTGTTGTATTGGCATTTCCACCCCCAGATCTCCTCTCGCTATCATTATTCCTTCGCAATGATTTAAAATTTGTTCAAGTTCGTTAACAGCCTCGGGTTTTTCGATTTTCGCTATAATTCTAATCTTGTTATCGCCTGCCAGTTCTTTTAACTGAATCAGATCTGTTGCTTTTCTAACAAAACTTAGAGCAATAAAATCAATTTCATGCTCAATCATAAATGCCAAATCAAGCTTGTCTTTTTCTGTAATGGTGTCAATTGTTAAATCTATGCCCGGCATATTGATGCCTTTTTTGTCTTTGAGCAGCCCTCCGTCTAGAACTGTACATAGAACTCCGTCCTGTTTAACTTCAATGACCTCCAGCTCAAGATTCCCGTCGTCAAGCAGTATTTTGTTGCCCACCTTCAGGTCTTTGCTTAAAAAAGGGTAGCTGGTTCCAATTCCCTCTTTGCAGCCAGGCATTTCAGGGTCTTCGCTGAGAAAAAAACAGTTACCTTCTTTTAATTCAACCGGACCATCTTTAAATTTTCCCGTTCTGATTTTCGGGCCACACAAATCGCCCAGTATCCCAACTTCTACACCTGTTTTTTGTGAAACTTTTCTAATATTTTTAATGTATTGAGCATGGCTTGCATGGGTGCCATGAGAAAAATTCAATCTGAAAACGTTTGCTCCGCTTTCAATTAGTTCTTCGATTATGTCGCATTCAAAAGATGCTGGCCCAAGTGTTGCAACTATACTGGTTCTTTTGTTCATATATTTCCCCGTTTAATATTGGTCTGTTAAAGGCAAGATAACCTGTAAGCTTAATTTTCTGCAACCTTCTGCCGATAGGCAATAGGAAGATTATAGAAAAAAATCAGGAGGCAAATTATGAAAAGGCTTGTTCCAGCGGTTTTGTTTATGCTTTTTCTCGTCTTTCCTGCTTTCTCTTTAAATTTTGATTCCCTGCCCAACCACCAGGATGAAGGGATGAAATTATATATTCGAGGAACTGGAAAACTTCAGGAAAAAAATTATGTAGCCGCGGTAAATGATCTAAAAAGGGCTGTAAAATTGAGACCCGATCTTTCCGAAGCTTTTCATAATCTCGGTTATGCTTTTGAGCGCATTGGCGATTTGCAAAACGCTGCCAAAGCTTATGAAAGAGCTCTGAAACTTAAGCCGGATTATCCTTCTGCCCTTAATAATCTTGGCTTTCTATTGGCTACTACCGAATCAAACACTGATAAGGCGGTCGAGTTATGTCGCCGCGCAGTTGACTTGAAGCCCAAATCAGCAAACTTTAGAGATTCTTTTGGCTGGGCTCTTTATAAAGATGGTAAAATTCACCAAGCTGCCGAACACTTTAAAGCTGCAATTCAACTCGATCGTAACTTTTACAAGCCTTATTTCAATCTTGGTTTGGTTGAGTTTACCAGAGACAACTATTCTCAGGCGGCCAAGTTATTTAAAAATGTTATCAAACTTAACCGCAATTATTTAAAAGCCTATGTTTCTCTTGGCGATTGTTACGAAAAACTTGGCCAGGAAAATCAGGCTCTTTATGTCTACCGGCAGTCGTTGGCAATTGCCCCCGACAGTCAGCCGATAAAAAAACATCTTAAAAAAAAGGTCAGTAGCCTTTCTAATGAAAGCCGTAAATATTACTTCAATAATGTAAAAAAAATACAGGGAAGTTCAAAGCTTAGAGAATTTTTAAATCGTAAAAGTCGCGGCAATTCTATGGCTTCTAATTATTCGGCTTCTTCAAGCCCTATTGAGTCCAATGGTTCTTATACCGCGGTAAGTGCAAAAAATAGCGATATTGTAAATTCCCATTCAGCTAATTCCGATAGTCAGACTGAACAAGGTGGCTATAATGAATTGAAAAATATGGTAAGAGCTTCAAAACCAATCCGTCGTGAAAATTCTTATGATACCGACACGCTTTCTTCTTCTTACTCTGCATCATCGGTTTATCCGGTTAAAAACCAGCGGCGAAGGCAGTTAACCGTCAAGCAGGAAAGAATGCTGGAAAGAAAGTATTCTTTGAGTAATTCATATCTTGACAGAGGGTTGATAGAGGAGGCCGCAAAAGAACTTGAACAGATTATACAAAAAGCTCCTCAGAGTTCGTCTGTTCACCGGCAGGCAAGAAGTCTGCTGTTGAAGATCAAAAAAAAGCAGGAAGAGAAGGCAGAGCAAAAAGCCTTAACCCATATAGACATGGGAAAAGACTTTTTCAGGTCAGGTCAGTATGAAACAGCTGAAAACGAATTTTTCAAAGCATTGTCCCTCGACCCCGAAAACGCAGAAGTTCATAAAGATCTTGCTCTTCTTTACTATAACCAGGGAAAGCTTAAGCAGGCTTATGAAGAAAGTAAGAAGGCAATTGCCCTGGATAAGACCTTAAAAGAAGCTTATGTTGTCCTTGGCTCACTTTATGCAAAAAAGGGTAGAACTCAAGATGCTTTGCGAACTTTGAAAAAAGTTAATCAAGTTTCTCATAGAAAAGATGCGGTTGACGAACTGGCAGGTCGCATGATCGCAGAGCTGTCTTCTGAATATTAATAATTAGATGATTAAAGTTTCAGCATCCAAAAACTTAATTTGCTTTTCTGAGGCTACTGATGGAGACTTGTCTTTTTATCTTAATGATAATGAGCAGGCATACAGAAACTGGTTTGCGCTGAAGCGGGTTAAAGAGCTTAGACTTGGTCGGCCAGCTTTTGCCTGGCAGGAACATAAGGATAATATTATCCAGGTCGACAGCGCTTCGAATTTAGCCAATGTCAAAAAGGCTGACGCATTAATTACTTCAACAAAAGATTTGCCGGTTGGCGTATTTTCTGCAGACTGCACTCCTTTGCTGTTCTGGAGTGACAAAGCTGTGGCAGCAGTTCATTCCGGTTGGAAAAGCTGTTTGCTGGATATTGGCGGGAAAACAGTCAAAAAGTTACAAAGTCTTTTTAAGCTGGAAGGTATAGATGTAAAAGCAGCTATTGGTCCATGTATTGGCAGCTGTTGTCTGGAAATGGGGGATGAAGTTTATGATGAATTTGCTGCTGCCGACAAAAGTTACAAAGATTTTTTCATCCGCCGACATAAATGGTTTCTAGATCTGGCCGGCCTTAACAGATTTCAGCTGATGCGTGCCGGGCTTCCTGGAGAAAATATTCAAATGTTTAATAAATGCACTTATTGTGATTCAGAAAGATTTTTCTCTTATCGCCGCCAGAAAAGAAGAAACGGAAGTATGTTCTCGTTTGCCGTAAAGCTTAAATAATAAATCAATTTTAATACTAATAACTTGACCGGTCTTTGACGATGTTTATTGAGAAACTTTGTCAAGTTACCTAAAAGGAGATCCCTTATGTGGAAAAAGGTTATGCTCAGAAAGACTGGGCGGAATTTCATGGCTGTTGCACTGCTGCTCATGTTATTCACCCTGTTTGGATGTACTACGGGGGTGCAGAAAGATCCGGGGTTAACCGACTATGAAGCACCCAATATACCCCAGGACGTTACCGGGGTCGGAAAAGAGAGAGCGATATTAATTAACTGGAGCGCCAATACGGAACCGGACCTGGTAGGTTATCGGGTTTATCGGTCAAACAATTCTGGCGGACCATTTACTCTTATCGCAACGGTTGGCACTCAGCCGGCACCTTCATATTTTGATAACGATCAGCAAAATGGTCTGGTAAATGACCAGCATTATTACTACAAAATTGCTGCTTTTGACTCTCAGGGAAAAGAATCAGACCTTTCTCGAACCAATGCGGTTCAGATTCGAGCTGGCTTGCCTACAGAAGAAAGGCCGCCAAGAGTCGTTAATTTGAAGGCAAGATCGTCTAAAGAAGCTGTCTATGTTGCCTGGGATAAAGTTACTTCCAGCCATATCAAGGGTTATAATATATATCGTGGTCTCTCAACCAGTGCAGGGGGCGTTCAATGGATTTCTTCAGTCCCTCAGGATACGCCGGGATATGTTGATACTTCGGTTACGAAGTCTTCAGCAGATCAATATACTTACATAATCAGAACTTTTAACGAAAATTACACTGAAAGTGAGAATTCTGATCCGGTTCAGGTTACCTTGAAATCCGGCGATGATACCATTCCTCTGCCTCCGTTCGATTTGAGCCTGAGTAATGATACAGACCCGATTATAGGCTGGCACAAGCCAATGTATAACGAAGACGGTTCAAGTATATTTGATGGTGAGAACCCGACACTTGATATCGATGCTTATGTAATTTTCAGAGCCAATTCAAACGACGGACTATTTTCTTTGATAGGAATTGTTGAAGACAATGGCACCGCCAATATGACTCAGACTTTTAAAGATATCAACGGTACTCCTTATAACTTATATGCAGTAAGAGCTCTTGATCGTAACGGCAATATAAGTGGACTTAGTTCTGTTACGACTCAGTCTTCTGATGCAGATATACCCGAAACGCCAAGGGATGTTAAAGCATGGTCATCAAGTGCTACCGAAGCTGGTATAAAACTCGCCTGGAAGGCAAGCGATAACGCAGTAAGTTACAATGTTTATTTTTCTACTGTTGCTGACGGCGGCTATACAAAAATGCTTACCGGTCAGCCCCAGTGGACGGAAGCCTCTAACTATGTAATTAATTCTTATCCGAGCAGCTTTAATCAAAAGCCTGAAAAGAAGGGTAAAAAGTTAGAGTTTGGCATGCCGTATTTTTTCAAGGTTTCTGCAGTAAGCTCTTCTGGAAAAGAAAGTGGACTTAGCAGTTATGCAAAAGCCTATCCTGGCGGTATGTTTGTTGCAATGCTCGAAGGTGAAAATCCCAACTGGGAATTTGACGATATAGCAGATGATGGTCAGAACCATTTTTATGTGGTTTCCAGCTCCAAGGATTATCCGAACATAGACTATTTCTCCGGTGCAGGGTCTGCATTGCTGGTGCCTTCGACTGTAGGATCTCCGGGGAATGGCGATGCCTTCAGGTATGGAACCGGCAATCTTTTCTCTTCAGATTATTTCCGGCTTCCATCACCCTCTAATGGTTCCTATCGTTATAATGTTTATGCCTATTACTTTCCTCACACTTCGGGTGGAAACTGGCGAGTCTCAATCAGAGAAAACGGAATTATCAACACAACTCTGCTTGAAAAAGACTTGAATGGTTATAGTTCTGTAAACAGAGGACGAACGAGTCTGTCTCTTGGCCAGATACAGATTAATGAAGGCGTGGAGGGTATAGATATCGACTGCCATGCTATTAACTCAGGCTCAGGAGGGGGGGCAACATTGTTCCTCGATGCCCTGGTGTTCGTCAGAGTAAACTAAGCAAAAAACAAAAGCGCCGGTTTTTACCGGCGTTTTTTTGTTTAGTTTGAACTCTTTATTCGATTCTGAGACCCGATCTCGATACCGATTGATTTTGCGGCTGAGTCTGTGAAGTATTGTCTTTTTTGAAACAGGCTGATAACCATTGCTTGAGAATAGCTATAAAACTGGTTGCAGATATTGATACTTCAGAATACCATGTTAAAAAGCTGTTTTTAACTAAGACTTGCTGTTTAAACTGGAGAATTTTATGAAAAATAAGTGGCTTTCTTTTTGCTTAGTAGCTTTCTTTTTTTCTGGCCTGCAAATTCTTTTACCAACAAAAATAGCGGCAGCCTCGATAAAAATTGCAACGACCACCAGCTTGCAGGATTCAGGACTTCTTGATTCCCTGCTTGCCGAGTTTAACAAGTTCAGTAAAATACAGATAAAAATAATAGCCAGGGGAACAGGCGCCGCGCTGAAAGAAGGCCGTGACGGCAATGTAGATGCTGTGCTTGCCCATGCTCGGGATCTTGAAGAAGAATTTGTGGCTCAGGGGTTTGCTGCTAAGCGTTACCCTGTTATGCACAATGACTTCGTGCTGGTCGGGCCGCAAGACGATCCCGCCCAGGTTGGGAAAAGCAAAGACATTGCTGTGGCGCTCAAAAGCCTGGCTTTTTCAGACAAAGAAGTTTTATTCATTTCACGCGGCGATAAGAGTGGCACACATGTTCTTGAGCAAAAGCTCTGGAATAAAGCTCAAGTTACAATGCCCGCCAAACAGTATCTGAGTGTTGGGCAAGGAATGGGTAAAACCCTGCTGATTGCTGCGGAAAAGCAAGCTTATACTCTTGTTGATCGCCCGACTTTTTTAAATTACTGTAATGACCAAACACAACTGAAAATACTTTTTGCTGGTGATTCTGCACTTTACAACGAGTATGCTTTTCTTCCGGTTAGTCCAGCCAGGCATCCTTATGTGGCTCATAAAGAAACAAATGAGTTCCTCAACTGGTTGCTGTCAGAAGCCGGCCAAAAGGCCATAAGCAGCTTTAGAATTAATAATCAGCAGGTATTTTTTTTAGAAGAGCTTTAAAATGGATTTTTTTGGGCAAAGTCTTCTGGCAGCATTTGATTTAATAATAAAAGCAGACCGCGAGTTACTCAGAATCGTATGGTTTTCTTTGAAAGTCAGCTTTATTTCAACTCTTATTGCTTCCATTATAGGTGTTCCACTAGGCTTCACTATCTATTTGAACCGCTTTCGCTTTCGGAGAGCTGTTATAACAGTGCTTAACAGCCTTCTTGCTCTTCCCACCGTTGTAGTTGCACTTTTTGTTTATGGCTTTTTGAGTAGACAGGGATTGCTTGGTTCGTTAAACCTTCTTTACACAGAATACGCTATTATTATAGGTCAGACGATTCTTATTATTCCCATGGCAACCATTTTGCTGATTTCCGCCCTGGGACAACTCGATATTCGCTATAGACGCACAGCTATGACACTTGGAGCCAATCGACGGCAAACCGCTCTTTTACTGATGAACGAAGCAAGGTTCAGCATTGTTGCCGCTATTGCCGTTTGCTTTGGCAGAGTTATTTCAGAAATTGGTATAAGCATGATGCTTGGCGGCAACATAAAGGGTTTTACCCGAACAATGACCACTGCCATGGCTCTTGAATACGACAAGGGGCAATTCGTGTTAGCCATTGCCCTGGGACTTATTTTGCTAAGCATAACCTTAAGTATTAATATTGTTATAAGCTATTATCAGGGCAACTTAAATGATAAATACAACTCAAACGCTTTATAAATTAGTTAATTTAAAAAAAATCTACCGACAAAGAACGGTGTTAAACATACAGAGCTTAACCTTAAAAGTCGGAAAAATTTACGCGGTAACCGGGCCGAACGGCACTGGAAAAACTTCGTTATTACAGATACTTGCATTGGTTGAATATCCAGACGAAGGCAATGTTGAAATTTTTGATCGTCGGCTAATTTTTAAAGAAAGTTTTCTTCAACCAATGCGTAAAAATCTTGCGATGATTACCCAGCAACCGATATTTTTTAATTTCAGTGTAAAAAAGAATCTGAGTATGCCTTTGAAATATCGTAATTACAGTTCAGAAAAGATTAATGAACTGACTGAAGAAATGTTAAGAAAAGTCGATATGCAGGCTTTTGCTGACGCCTGTGGCGCAACTCTTTCCGGCGGTGAAATTCAGCGCCTTGCTTTAGCAAGAGCATTGATAAGCAACCCGACGGTTTTGCTTCTTGATGAACCCTGCACCAATATTGATAATCAGCATCAAACAAAAATCGAAGAGCTAATTGTTGATTTCGCTCAGCAAAAGGGTAAAACCGTAATATTTGCCACTCACAATCAGGCGCAGGTTAACCGTCTGGCAGATCATCAACTACAGCTGAATCCGGATTTAACCTTTGATTTAAAATGACTGAAAAAATAAAAGATCAGTTTGCTGGTCTCCGTGGTGAAATTCTGATAGTTAAAGGAACAAAATTAACAGTAAATCCTCCATATAAATTTCATAAAGTTTAATTGAAAATCAATTGTGCGAGTGGTATAATTCCTGCGCGTTTAAATTTTATTGTGGAGGAATTATGTACAAGAAGCAACAGCGTTTACGCGCTTTGATAATTTTTACTTTTATAATGGCAGTTAGCTGTTATTCATTCGTTGCAGCCGCTGACAAGACTGCAGAAACAAAATCGCCCCGGGATGTTCTGGCTGAAGTTGGTGAGATAAAGATTACCCGTGCAGACTTCAATCGAGAGCTGGATACTTTTGTAGCAAGCGCAGATCCTAAAGCGGCACAGCATTTTTCTTCTCAACAGGGGAAAAAAATGTTTTTGAACCAGATATGTGAAATATATGCACTGGAAAAACTTGCCAACAAAATGGGAATAGACAAGGGCGAAGACTTTAAAGAGCAGGTTAAAGAAATTGCTATTGCCAGACTTGCCCAGGAAACCATGCAAAAAGCGGTTGAAGATACTTCTATAACCGATGCAGAGGTTAAGAGCTTCTATAATGAAAATAAAGATGTTTTTGCCGAACCTGCCTCTTATCATCTTTTTCAAATTTCTCTTTCTGACCCACAGAAAGCTGCTGAAATAAAAAAACAGCTTGATAGTGGTAAGTCATTTTTAAATCTTGCCAAAAAAGAATCCGAAGATGATTATAAGGTAGAAGGTGGCGACCGGGGTTTTGTTGCCGAGAATTCAGTTTCTCCGGTTATTTCAAACACCCTTGCCCAGCTTAAAAAAGATGAAGTTTCAGCACCATTGCGGGTTGAGGCTGATAAGTATCAATTAATTAAATTTACCGAAAAAAAAGAGGGCGAAGTTAAAAGCTTTGAAGATGTTGAGGGCCAGGTCAGAAAAGAGGCAACTGCCAATAAACAAAGAATGGTTTACAACGACGAAATAAATCGCCTCAGGAAAAAATTTAAATTCAATCTTGAGGAAGATGCTTTGAGTTTAATTAAAAAGCCCGAGCTCAGCGATGAAGAGCAGAATACAACTCTTTTTACCTATGCTGATAAAGAGATAAAAATAAGCGATTTGATGGCTGAGTTAGAGCAGATTCCGCCTTTTTTGAGACCTCAGATTCTCAGCGGTAAGGGGCTGGAAGATATTTTGAACAATTTTAGTGCAAGATACCTTGCTCTTGAAGAGGCAGAGCAAAACTATAAAACTCTGGCGGAAGAAAAACCTCAGGTTGTAGAAGACGCCAGACGTAGAGTCGCAATTCGAGTATTGCTCGACGGCAAACTTGGTTCTATCGAATTGAACGATAAGGAACTTAAAGATTATTACAATAAAAATCTCGCTAAATTCAAAGCCTCTGCAAGAATGGATGCAGATCATATTCTGGTAAAAACAGAAGAAGAGGCCAATAAAATATACGAGCAACTCAAAAAAAATCCGGAAAAGTTCGCCGAAATTGCCCGCGAAAAATCAATTTGCCCTTCTGGCAAAGAAGGTGGCAAGCTGGGTATGTTCGAAGAGGGGCAAATGGTTCCTGAATTTGATAAAGCTTGTAAAGAAGCTAAGATTGGTGAAATTGCCGGTCCGGTAAAAACCAAATTTGGTTATCATATAATTAGAGTTAATGAAAGAACTGCTGCTGGAACACAGGAATTTGCTGAAGTTAAAGAAGAAATTCGTGCTCAGATTCTTCCTCAGAAACAGAAAGCTGCCTTTTCGCAGCTGGTTGATGAAGCTAAAAGTGAATTTAATGTGAAGATATATCCGGAAAAACTCTGATTTAATGAAAAAACAAAGCTCGATAGCTTCTAAACTGCTATCTGAACGAATTAAAAAAAAATTCCCTGGAGGTACCATGCCATACATGTATTATGTTTTGTTTCTGGCTTCTGGTGGCCTCATCGGGTATTTCATTTCTAACTATCTCACCCGGAGACAGGGCAACGGAATACTAGCCACAGCCAAACAGAAAAAAAACGAAATCCTTGATGAAGCCCGTAGAGTTGCGCAAAAAGAGTTGTCAAAAGCTCAAAAACGTGCAAAGGATATAAAAGAAAAAGAACAACATTTGCGCAAGCAAACTGAACGCGAGGCGGCCAAGCGTCGTCAGGAACTTGAAAAGCTCGAGACGCTTCTTAACAGTCGCATCGAAAAAGTAGACTCTCGAGCAGAGACTCTCGAGAAAAGAGCCGATGGACTTCGTGACCGCGAAAGCGAAATCGAAAAAATCCGCAAGAAACAAGAGCAAACCCTTGAACAGCAGAAAAAGGAACTTGAACGAGTCGCCGGACTTACTCCTGAGCAGGCTCGTGAGCATCTGATGAAAAAGCTTGAAGATGAACTGCAATATGAAATTGCTTTAAAAGTTAATGAATCTGAGCAGAAAATCAAAAGCACCAGCGCTAAGAAAGCTCGTGAAGTCCTTGCAAATGCTATTCAAAGATGTTCGACCGACCATTCGACAGATCCTATCGTTACAGTGGTAGAGTTGCCGAGTGAAGAAATGAAGGGTAGAATTATCGGTCGTGAAGGCCGAAATATAAGAGCTTTTGAAAGCCTTACCGGGGTAGATGTAATCATTGATGATACCCCTGAAGCAGTTGTTCTTTCATCCTTCAATCCGATTAAACGTGAGATAGCCAGGGTAACTCTCGAAACCCTGACTCTTGATGGCAGGATCCATCCGGCTAAAATCGAAGAAATGTATGAAAAGGCCGAAAAAGAAGTAAATTTGAGAATAAAAGAAGCCGGCGAACAAACAATGCTTGCTCTTGGTATTCAAAGCATTCGTGAAGAGCTTGTAGACATTGTTGGTCGTTTGAACTACCGAACTTCTTACGGGCAGAATGTTTTGCAACATTCAATCGAAGTTGCAAATCTTGCCGGTAATCTTGCCGCCGAAATAGGCGCAGATATTCAAATGGCAAGAAGGGCCGGGTTGCTGCATGATATAGGTAAGGTTATCGAGAGTGATGAAGGGAACCATGCAAAACTTGGCGGCGATTTTGCTCGAAAATATCAGGAATCTCCCAGAGTAGTAAATGCGATTGCTGCTCACCATGAAGATGTTCCTTTTGAAACGCCCGAGGCGGTTTTGATTGCAGCTGCAGATGCTATTTCTGCCTCCAGAAGAGGTGCAAGAAGTGAATCTCTTGATGCGTATATCAAGAGACTTGAGGAACTTGAAACCATTGCCCGTGGTTTCAACGGTGTTTCTTCGGCCTATGCGATACAGGCAGGAAGAGAAATCAGAGTTATGGTCAGTCCTGAAGAGGTTGACGATATAGTAGCACCTAAACTCTGTCGTGATATCGTTAAGAAAATTGAAAGTGACATGGAATACCCGGGTCAGGTTAAAGTCGTACTGATCAGGGAAACCAGAAATGTAGAAGTTGCACATTAACTGGTTTAATACAGATTAGAATCTGGAGCTTTTTAAAACCATAAAACGCATTGCGTTCAGGGTTTTAAGGAGCTCCAGTTTAATTTTAGACTGGAGTTTTAATTGAAAATTCTGCTCATTGGTGACATATACGGCAAAACTGGCAGAGAAGCCATTAAAAAGTTCCTGCCGATTCTGAAGCAACAATTCGAGCCCGATTGGATAGTTGCCAATGGAGAAAACACTACTGCGGGAAATGGTATTTCAGCAAAGCATCTCAAGCTTTTAAAACAATGTGGTATAGATATTGTTACCAGCGGCAATCATTTGTTTGCTCGTAAAGACTGGTCAGAGGTCGTTAAAGATGCCTGGTTGCTTAGACCAGAAAACCTTGCAGACCTGAATGCTCCGGGAACAGGCTTAAGAATATTTAAAAATCCTGCCAGTGGTAAAAATGAATTAGCTGTTATGAATCTGGCCGGCAGGGTTTTTATGCAAAGAGCAAGATGTCCTTTTAAAACTGCCGAAAGCCTTCTGGCACTTATTAATGAAGATGTTCCCATAATTGTTGATTTTCATTCCGAGGCGACCTCAGAAAAACAGGCCATGTTCTGGTTTCTCGATGGACGAGTTTCAGCTGTGGTTGGAACACATACTCATGTTCAGACTTCCGATGAAAGGGTTCTGCCCAGGGGAACTGCCGTTATAACTGACCTGGGAATGACCGGTGCGTTGAACAGTATTCTGGGCGTTGACACTAATACCATTGTAGGGAGATTTGTGAACGGTTATTCTGATAAATTTGTCTGTGGTTCAGGTCAGAAAAAAATCGAGGGGATTTTTCTAAAAATTGAATCTGACAATAAGGTGGAACATATAGAAAGATTTCGTTTACAAGAATAGTCGTTATTTTAAGTCTCTTTTTCTTTCATTTTTTCTTGCTGCTGAAAGATATGCTTTAAATAAGACTGAAGAAAGTCCAGGGGTTGATAACCCGGCAAAATTTCTATTAATTCACCTTCTGCAAAGATAGCCGTTGTTGGAAGGGTTCGAGCATTGAACCGGTCGGCCAGCTTTTCGTCCTTATCTACATTGACAAGTTCGATAATGGCGGATTTGCCATATTCTTCTGCTATTTCTTTTATTACATCCTGTTGTAAAAGAGATGGTTTGCACCAGTCGGCAACGAAACAAATAACTGCGATTGCCTTTTTTTCAATTATCTTTTGATCAAAATTATCGAAATTTAACATCCTGCTGACCTTTATAATTTGTATGCGCAATAAAGTTCCTGTATAATAACAGACAATTATATAAAAATCGACTCTGATTTCCTGGAGCTTGTTTTTGAATATTTTTAAATTTAAAGATTTCTTACATCACTGGTTCATCTCGAAGGGAATTCAAGAATGTCCGGGGTTCCCGGCTGCTTTGAGTGATGGCTGGCACCACCCCGATATTCTTTTGAATATTTTTAAAAAAGAACCTGTATCTTTTTGTGTTTTTCAGACCATGGCCAGAAAGCAATTTTGTCCTTCCGGTAATTCACACAATCTAACTACCGGAATAATCTGGCTGGTTAAACCCTATTCACCACAATTTCTTGATATTTTTTCAGAATTTTTGCTTGATATACAGCAAGAACTTTATGGCGATAAAAGCAGCCAGAGATTTATAATTGAGGGGCAATCTCCGGAAATAGGCGAACTACTTGAAAGAGGCGGAGCCTACAGAGTTTTCTTTAATGGTATAGAAACCGGCGAATGTCGTGTTTTTTCGGCTGTGGCCGGTGAAAGTTTAGCTGAGCCCGTAGCTGTTGTAACAATTGATTTTGGCAGAATTCTTCAAGCTTCCGGTAAAGATGCAGCCCTTGATGAGCCTGAATGGCAGAGCCAGACAAGACTTAGTGAATTCGCGGCTTTTCAGGCTTTTTTTAAACCCGAATTCATTTCCACCATGTCTATTGAAGAAGTATTGAGTGAAATAGATAAACTGGAAAAAAATAAAAAAATATCTGAGTTTCAACGAATAAATGCACTGCTGCGTTTATATAACAGTACCAGAGCGACTTTTAAAGATTGTCAGAAGGTAAGAGACAAGTTTTGTCTTTTACTTAAAAACACCGGTCAGGCATTTCGAAGTAGCTGTAGCAAGGCAACAGAGGCCAGTGGATGATATTCCTTAAGCAGACAAAGATTATTAATTTTATTTTTATTGCTTTGATTCTATGTCTGGTTACAAATCAACAAGGAACGGCTGAAGAAAAAATTTCAGACGCAGAGCGTCTTTTCGACTTAATGGAAAAGCAAACGGCAAAGATAAAATCTATTAGAGTTGATGTTCTGTTAGAGAACGTTTTGCATAAAAAAAAGTGTTCTCTTTCAATTATGAGTCCCGATAAATTTGCTATTGAATTTGATGACTCTTCGATTGAGGTCTTTTTTAATGGCAGTAAGCTATGGTTGAAAATTGCTGAAATCAAAGAGGTCTTTTATCATTTTGCCGCCCCTGATAACTCGTGGTGGTCATACGTTTCTTTTTTCAATCCAAGAAATATTTTTACCAACCTGACCCGCAAAACCCTTTTTACCCTTTTTAAGATTAAATTAATTAAAACCTTTAAAAGTGAAGATGAAAAAAAGACTTATTATATTCTTAAGTTCACTCCAAAAATGAAAACGGTTTTTCGCGAAGTTTTCGAAGTAGGCTATTATAATTTAAGATTTTCTGATTCCAATTATCTGCCTGACCAGGTTATAGAATTTGACTCAGAAGGCGATGAACGTGGCAGGCTTAATGTTATTCAGTATAAGATCAATATTCCCATTCCTGCTAAAAGGTTTGAATTCACGCCGCCACCGGATTATAGTCTTGTTCCTTTGTCGGTAGTTTTTGCTCAGAAGCTTGAGGAATGCGGAAATTTAATAATAAAAAAATTTCAAAACTCAGCTTCAAGTATGAAGGATGCAGTTTTAAACTGGGGTTTTTAAATATGGTTGAATTTCGTAAGAGGCTTGAATTAAGAGAGATCGAAAGTGGCGCAATTTTTTGGGATGAAAGTCTGGATGAGCAACTTAAGGCTGTAATACCCCAGACGTTGGTGTTTGATTTAATTTTTGAAGGTCAGGAATATGTCAATCTTTCGGTGGAGTGGAAAGACCGAAGGTTCTTTATAGGTGAACCCGTTACGCAGGCTTTGCCAGGCTCTGAAATGGTTTTGACGCCTGCTAAAGATAAGCCTCTGGCGGTAGATTGCACTATTTACACCCCACAGGAAAAAATGGTAATTCGTAAGCGATTATCTCATCATGAGCATTCACGCAGATTTTTGAAGTGGTTCGCCCGTGAAGATGAATTGTATGAAAGACTTTTTTCCTTTTCTCAAGATTTTAATATTTCAATTCAAGGGAAAAAAATAAAAGGAGTTGCTCCCGACTTTGAAAAAAGAAATCTCTATGTGGGTGATGCTCTTCGTCTATTTTCACCCGGAGATGATCTTTTAATTTACTGGAGTCGTGAAACCGATTTCCCAACTCTTGCAATAGAAAGGGAAGAAACAGCAGCCCGGCTTCCGTTAGATGGGACCACTTCGCTGCGTTCGCTGGTGACCAACTTGCTTTCTCGCCCTCTCGACAGCTTCAACGAAGGTGAAGTAAAGGGGTTGATCGTTCTTCTAGATGAGAATAAAAAGTTATGGGAAAGAATTTCTCAATTTCAAGAAGAGAATCGTAGGCTTAAAGAACAGGTAAACATGCTTGAATCATTGTTTGAACAATTTGCCTCAAACAGTTTTTTTCATTCAAAAAAAGAATTTGAAAGTTGGGTGACTAACCATCTTTCAAAATTTGAAGCAGGGTTGCGAGTAATACATCAGAAATATTCGGTAACCCTTAGTGAAGGCAGGAAACGACGTATTGATCTCCTTTGCCAGGATAAAAAAGGGGTTCTGGTTGTTGTTCAAAATCTTTTCAAACCTGATTCCGGTCAAGTAGAAGAAGCTATCAGTTTAATGAAACATCTACGCAGCAACATCGAGACTTTTGGTAGTGAGCTTACCAAGGGTAAGCTTAAAGCTGCTGATATAAGAGGAATGATTATTGCCAACCATGAAAAAGCTGACCTTGTGGAGCAGTGTTTACAGCAAGGCATTAAGCTTGGCCTTGTTAAGTCTGGTTGTTTGATCGACATAATGGAGTAAGCGAAACTGATGCAAAACAATAAAGATGGATATTTTGATGAGTTGAGAAGAGAAAAATTGCGTAGTTCTTCCCGAAATCCCGGAGCTGCGGCTCTTATGTCATTTTTTGTCATGGGGCTCGGGCAAATATATGCCGGTCATGTTGACAGGGGCATTACACTTCTTGGAATTTATGTTTCCGGCATTTTTTCAATATTTAGTCTTTACAATAAGGGAATTCTTTATGAAACAATGGGCCCATTGATTGGAACCAGTGGGCTGGTAATGCTTTCGTATTGCTTTTGTGTGATATTTATTCTTGTCTGGATTTATAACATCAAGGATGCCTACTACCTTTCATTATTCAGTAGTTTTAGAGACTGGTTCGAAGTTGAGCGGGTTTTATTGCCCTTGATGGAAAATACCAGTATCAGCAAGGGGTTGATTGAACCACCCGAGGGGCAGATAGAAATTGCCGGGCTGACAGATAGCGAAAAAAGACGTTTGCCGACCAAAGAAGAAGAAACTCTAGAAGAAGGTATTATAGAGGTTGAAGCCGGTGTTCGCGAAGAAGAAAACAAGCCGGTTACAAAAACAGATAATAAAAGTCAGGCCGGGGAGCAAAAAGAAACTTATCCTGAAGAAGAGATTGATGAACTTTTAAAGAAACAGACGACGATGGCTACTGCGGGCAGAGGGGCTTGGAAGCTTTATCTCGGAATAGCACTTATTTTATTGCTTACGGGTATGTGGGTTTTCAAAAAAGATAAGACCACAGATTTGCAGATGAGCGCCAACGAAAACAGTTCGACCCTTTTTGCTTTAACCGCACCTATTGGAGAAGATAAGGAAAAAGTAGTTTCGCAACAAGGCGAAAAATCAATACAAACCATTGTTGATAATATTGAAATAAAAGAAAAACTACCGGCAGATAACCCAGAGAAGGTCGAAGAAAAGCCTAAGGTCAAAAGTCGCTACGTTCCATTTATCAGGGGAGTTGAAATGGCTTCAAAAGGGGAGTTTGTCAAAGCTTCCGCCGAGTTCGAAAGAGACATGGAGGAACATGAGCCCGGCAAAGAAGTCTGGCAGATAATACTGAATTCTTTTTATCGTAGCGAAAATAAACTGGCTTATGAAATGAAACTGCGAAAGTATCTTGAATCTTTTCCCAATGACGCTCGCGCATGGTTCAATCTGGGTAAAGTATTGTATGACCGCAAAGAGTTTGCCCAGGCTTCACAAGCTATAGTCAGGGGCCTGGCTCAAAAACCTGAAAATGTAAGGGGAAACTTTTTGCTGGGATCTATCTACTCTGATTTAAAACTCTATGAAGATGCAGTGAAATATCTACAGAAAGCAGTCTCTTACGAACCGTTAAATATAACTTTTGTTGTTGCTCTGGCAGAAAGCCTTAAAAAGAACGGCGATCTTAAAGAAGCTCGCAGATTTTATAAAAGGGTTGTCAGTCTCGATGCTGGACATACCAATGCAATTGAAGCAGTAAAAGCAATAGATAAAAAACTTCCTGTAGTTGCAACAGAACAAAAAAATGTCGAGGAAGATGATGAGATTGTGGTTATTCAAGGTAATTCAAGCTTTAAGGTTGTTTCCAGATCAGATGACCATGAAGAAACTCAGCCTCTTTCACCACAGGCTGTTCCAGATGATAGTTATGAAAACCAAAATACCGAGGATGAAGAAGAAACAGTTAAGTCCGCTGCTAATAAGATTAAAGTCGCTCAAAAAGCCGACAAAAAGCCAGATCCTCAGGTGCAGAGCAAAGTTTTGTTTGTTAAAAACGAAGATAGTTCAGTTGATGAAGATGAAGAGGCGGTTCTCGATCAAAATGCGCTTCCGCCAGAAGTGATACAAAATGGAAACAATGATGTTGAGCCCGAAGCCTCTATTGCAGCTGAAACTAAAGAGAAAACGCAAGAAGATGAAAGCGCTGAGCAAAAGGCTGAAGATAAAAAAGAGGCAGAAAGACAAGTTCTTGCATCAGTTGCAGAATCAGGTATTTCGTTTCTTGAGATAGAGAAAAAAAAGAAAAAGCAGGGCTCAAAACTAATGAATTCTGTTGCCATTGAAGATGGTAACGCAAAAAAAGCTATTGAAGATTTAAGAAAAAGCGCTTTTAAACAATATTCTCTGGGAAAATGGGAAAGCTCGCTGGCCTTATACCTGGAATATCTTCAGAAAAAAAAGGATCCTGCCGCCTATGATGTCGTAAGTATTATTTTTGAAAAACTCGGAATGTATAAAGATGCTTTTGAAGCTGCACAGCAGGCATACAACCTGGGTCTTCGCCAGATTAACAATAAAATCAGGCTGGGCAAGCTTGCCGAAAAGTCAGGTAAATTTGCAGAGGGTTGTAAATTTCTTAAAGCCGTCTTGGAAGAAAAGCCATTTCGCATAGATCTTAGAATTAAATATGCAAGATGTCTTGCCAATACCGGTCATAATCAAGAGGCAATTAAGCAGCTGCAGGCAATTACCAGGGAAAAGTCAGCAAGCTACTCAGTTGTAGCAAGGGTCAAGAGGGAAATCAGTAAGATCAGGAAGGTTAACGATTAGAAATGCCGGAAACTTTGTTAGATGCATTGACGCATGAAGCAGAAGGTTTTAAACAATCGCTTGCATCAATTCAGCAGAATATAAAAAAATTAACTCAATCAGCCAACACTCCAACTCAAATTAGAGCAAAACTCGATGATCTTGAAAATATAATACTGGCGGCATCTGAGAGTATGCCCGGTCATGTTGCTGGCAAAGCCCGACAGGCCTTCGATGACTTGCGAAGTTCGGTCGAGACACCTCCCGATTCTGATGGTTCTGCAGAAATTCTTCAGCTGGTTTTAAGACTGCAAAGTCAGGCAAATATGATCATTAAAAGAGTAGAATCCATACTTAAGGCATACAATTCTACCGAAAATACCGCCAATGGCATAATTATGGCTCAGGAAGAAGAGAGAAGAAGAATTTCAAGAGAAATTCATGATGGACCGGCGCAAACTCTTGCAAGCTTGACAATGAAAATAGACTATTGCATGGATCAGCCAGATTTAAGCGGTCATCTAATTGATGAATTAAAAGAGCTAAAGCTTTCCGTTAAGCGAAGTTTACAAGACATACGTCGTTTTATATTTGATTTAAGGCCAATGGCACTTGATGACCTTGGCTTAATTCCTACTCTTGAGCAATTTATCAGTGGCTTTAAAAAGCGAACCGGAATTCCTGTTTATGTAAATATAGAAGGTGACAGAGTTCCTATGAATCAGGATACCGAACTTGCGGTTTTCAGGGTAATACAAGAGGCTGCCAATAATTCTATTAAGCATGCTGATCCTACTTCAGTACATATCTTTGTAAAATACAGCCAACAAAATCAAAAGCTTTCGGTTGTATTAAAAGATGATGGCGCAGGCTTTGACCTTGAAACAGTAAAGAAAAATTACGGAACCCTGAAAAAACTTGGGCTTAAAAGCATGGAAGAAAGAATAAGGCTTGCCGGCGGCGAGTTTGAAATTGTTTCCGGTCTCAATGAAGGAACTGTGGTGTCTTTCTGGGTTCCATTCAACTAAAAATGTTTTCAGAAAATTTAAAATCCAGACTGGTATTTTTGTTTTTTGCCTTGATACTGTTGACCAATCTTATTTTTGCTGTGGTCGCCGTTTCTCGTGAAAAGATTCAGACTGGAGAGAAGTTGCTGCAAAGTGCAATTTTTTTAGGCAAAATTCTTATCAGTCCCGCAGAAAAATTATTGTTAGGCGACTCCAAAAAACGTTTTAATGAAATATTAGATCGGCGTTCAGGTCTTATTAACGAACTAAAAGTAACTCTCTATGACAAAAACTGGTGGAAAAAAGCAGGTGAAGATATAAGAATTCCCCTCGAGGGCTTTCCGTCTTTTTCTCAGGAGAACAGTGTTGTAATTAAAACCGGCCCCAAGGGGATTTCCCGGGAGGTTTTTATTCCAATATCTAATGAGATGGGCCGCATTGGTGCCATTGGGATAGGGATTCCGGTAACAGATAACCTGACTTCAGGTGCATCTCCCATGGATTTTGTCCTGATATTGTTAATCAATCTTTTACTTGGTATAGTAGCTGCCATAATTTTGTCTCGATCCATTCTTCAGCCCCTCAACGGCCTTATGGAGGGCATCTATGCTTTTACTGCAGGGAATTATGCCCATAGAGTTGCTACAAATGGTAGCGGTGAGCTGAAACAGTTGTGCAAAACCTTTAATCGAATGGCATCGACGGTTCAGGAGAATGCAAAAGAAAATCTTATGCGCAACCGTATGCTTGATGAAAAAATTCAGGAACTCTGGGAAATCTATGAACTAACAAGGAGCATGAGTGTAAATCTCAAACTTGAATCTATTCTTCAGGTCTTTATGGAAAAAGCCCAGACCCTTTCATTCAGTTCAAGCTCGCAGATTGTTTTGCCTAACTCGGTAACAGGAAAACTTGAGGCAGTAATACAGGATGAGGAATTGCCTGATTTAAAATTGGAGGACTATGAAAATGGCTTGAACAGATGCTTTTTGAATGGCGAGCCCGAGGAAGTGAATTCAAGTAATTATTCAGTACTTTTTCTTCCGCTGCTTGCTGCAGGAAAAGTTCAGGGAGTATTATTTCTGGCCAAGCATGATAATGCCGTTTATTCAGCAACAATCAAAAGATTTCTTTTAACCATTGCTCCGGTAGCCGGTTCGATGATCGAAAATGCAAGACTCTATGAATCTCTCTCAGAATGGAATACAAATGTCAACAATATTCTAAGCAGCGTTCATTCGGGGTTGGCAGCCATTGATCTTAGGGGACGTTTTATTATTGTCAATCAGACTTTTAAAAAATTCTTTCCCGAGATTAACTTTTCTCTCGAAGAGTCTAATATACAAAAATTATATAATAATATCAAAGATAGTGATTTTGCCCTGATTTTTAAAAATTCCTGCGATGAATTTATTTTGAATGATAAAGGATCAAAAATTGAAAATATGATTCTCAGGCGAACTGCAGAGTTGATAACAGCAGACAGGACCATGGAAGTTGAACTGCGCATAATGCCTTTACATGAGGGTAACAAAGTAAGAGGCAGTGTAATTGTACTTGAAGATATTACAGAACAGAAACAATTTGAGCAGCAAATGGTTGAATCTGAAAAGTGGGCCGTCCTCGGCCGTCTGGCTGCTTCAGTTGCTCATGAAATCAGAAACCCGCTGGTCGCTATTAGAAGTCTGGTTGAAATAATCGGCGATGAAGTTCAGGGAGACCTTAAAGAACATGTAACGGTTATTCTTGGCGAAGTCCACCGTTTGAACAGGGTTGTGGTGGAGCTTTTAAGTATGATTAAACCCGAACAGGCGCAAATGCAGGTAAAAGAGCTAAAAGATATAATCAATGAACTCATTGTTCTGGTAAGACATGAGGCCGCCAGAAATGGCATCAGTATCAAAACAGAACTGCCTGAACTTCCCTGCGAGTTACGGGTTGATCCTGAAAAATTGAAACAGGCGTTTCTGAATATTATTTTAAATGCCATTCAGGCAGTTGGTAATGGCGGAACTATAGAAATCAAAATTCATAAAAACGATAGAAAGATAATCATAGATTTTATCAATGATGGCCCCAAAATTGAAGAATCTGTATTGGAGCACATCTTTGAGCCTTTTTATACTACCAAAGGAAATGGAACAGGACTCGGACTGGCAATTACAAGAAAAATTGTTCAGTTGCATAATGGTTGTATTGAAGTACACTCTAATAATGAAAGCACTGTTTTTACCTTTCTTTTACCCATGGAGACAGATTGATGAAAAAAAATAATAGCGGGCGTATGATCCCCGAGATTTTACTGGTCGATGATGAGTCTTCGGTTCTTTATACGCTTGAAGCTATTTTAAAGCCTGAAGGCTATAAAATTGGTAAAGCCTCCTCTGCAGAAGAAGCCCTGGAGAGATTTAAAACTGAGAATTTTGATCTTGTGATTACTGATTTGACTATGCCGGGTAATTCCGGTCTTGAATTGTTAGACCACCTTCTCGAAATAAAAGACGATACTCTGGTTATTCTAATTACCGCTTATGGCTCAGAGACAATTGCAGTTGATGCAATGAAACGAGGCGCATACGATTATCTGCCAAAACCATTTGCTAACGACGACTTGAAAATAACTGTCAGAAGAGCCTGCGAAAAGCTCGAGCTTCGCAAAGAAAACAGACTACTCAAGAAGAGATTGCACGAACGAACAGGTCTTGCCTCTATAATTGGTGCCTCAGAAGAAATGCAGAATGTTTATGATCTTATAGAAAGGGTTGGTCCTGCCGATGTAACCGTTCTGATTACCGGCGAGTCAGGCACTGGTAAAGAGCTGGTTGCCAATGCTGTGCACAGTCTCAGTTCCCGTAAAAACAACCCCTTTGTACGGGTTAATTGTGCTGCTTTACCCGAAAATCTTATCGAGAGTGAGCTCTTTGGCTATGAAAGAGGGGCTTTTAGTGGGGCTAACAGCCGAAAACTCGGTAAATTTGAAGTTGCACATTCAGGAACGATTTTTCTCGATGAAATTGGTGAAATGAGTCAGGCAACTCAGACCAAAATCTTAAGAATTCTTCAGGAGAAGGAATTTGAAAGATTGGGAGGAAATCGAACCATTGCTGTTGATACCAGAGTCATAACTGCAACAAATCGTGATTTGCAAAAATCCCTCGAAAATAACACGTTCAGAGAAGACCTTTATTACAGACTGAATGTAATAAATATACATTTGCCTCCTTTGCGCGATAGACTTTCTGATATTCCTTTGCTCGTCGAAAATTTTGCCCGTAAATTTTGCGAAAAGTTTTCCAGAAAATATCAGCCTTTTTCAGAAGCTTTCATGGGTAGGCTCATGCAATACTCATGGCCGGGCAATATCAGGGAATTGCAGAATCTAATTGAAAGAGTGATTATACTCGAAGACGAGAGCCTTTTTCAAAATGAGTCCAGTAAGTTTCAGCTGCGCTCAAGGCTGGAGAACGATCAGTTTATCAAAGAAGGCCTGCTGGCAATGAAATACAAAGAAGCCAAAGAAGTTTTACTTAATTCTTTTGAAAAACAATATTTCAATGAATTGATTGAGAAGGCCGAAGGCAATATGTCGGAAGCAGCTCGAATTGCCGGGATGCATCGAAAAAACCTTTACTTGAAGTTAAAAGAACTCGATATTAAAAAATAAAAAGTTTTAATATATCAATTTTCTGGAAGAATCGGACTCTGAGGTTTTCAGCAGAAAACTTACTTTGGTTCCACAATCTTTATTAAGGCTGATTGTTAAAGAAGTGCCATGACCTGTAAGTATTTTTTCGCAGATTGCAAGGCCAAGGCCAAGGCCGCCTCTTGGTCTGGTGTCGGGCTCATCAGCCTGAAAAAAAGGTGCTTTGATTTTTTCAAGCTTATCTTTATCTATACCTTGACCGTGATCTATTACTGAAATTATGACATTCTCTTTATCTTGGTGGCAGGCTTCGATGAAAACCTCGTTGCCTGCTGGAGAAAACTTGATTGCGTTATCAAGCAAATTGATTAAAACTCTGTGGATAAGCTCTGCATCCATAATTATTTTAGGCAGATTTTCATCTAGATTTGCTTTGATCGATATGCTGTTATTATCAGCTATTGGTTGCATTGCATCTATTGTGTCATTTATCAACGGGTCGATTTTCTGGGTGGCAAGATCGAATTTCAATTTTCCTGCTTCCATGCGGGCAAAATTAAGAATAGAAGAGATGAGAGCGTTTAAGTGACTTGTATTTCTTAATGAAACTCTTAGAGCTTTTTTCTGCTTTTCCGTAAGTGGTCCGAATTTTTCAGTGGCCATCAAGTCCATATAGCCTTTGATCGACACCAAAGGGGTTTTAAGTTCATGACTCAGGGTTGCAAGAAATTCAGATTTTAACTTATCAATTTCCTTAATTCTCTTCAGGTCATTGTTTTTTTTCTCAATCGATTTGACAACGTTATCGAGTAATATCTTCGAAGAGCGGGAAAAGGCAAGAACAATCAGCAGGTAGGTTTTATTGCCATCTTTATAAGGTCGCACCAGAGCAAAAAAATCAAGGATGTAATCTATTTTTTGCTGATCGTGAAGATTTACGCCCAGAATTACAGGATTTTCAGGTGCCTGGCCGCTGGAATGAATCTCTTTGAGTGTTTTGTAAAAAAGGCCTGATTTATTGAATGGAAAATTTTCCAGAAAATTACTGCCTTGTAGTTTTTTTGGAGTTACATTTAAGAGTGATGCAAATGTTTTGTTACAGAAGTGAAAATTCAGATTCATATCTAAAATTGCGGTGCTTAAGCCAGAGGTCATTAAAAGGTTATAAGTCTGGTCTTTTTTTCCGTTAATATTTAGCCGGGCTCGCTGTTTGTTAATATATCTCTGGGAAAAAAAAGAAGCAATAATTACCAGGGCAAATATTGCAATGGCTGTAAGAGCGCGTATGTCAAATAACTCAACAACTACTGACTGTCCAGAGTTCTCTGCCAGTAATTTGTTAGTATTTATTATAAAAATTATTAAAAGATACTTATTCATTTTTTTCGTTTTGCTGTTCTATTTGTGAGCTTTCGCTATCAAGTTGTATGCTGGAAGTTCCGGTCAACTTACCCAGCTTTGCTAAAGCTTCTGTATTGTTATTGTCTTTGTAGAAATTTATTAAATCATTCAATCGCTCATTTTTTAAAGATTCCCAGCTCGGAGGGCATTTTTCCCAGGCTATTCTCAATAATTCTTCTGCCTGTTTATTTTTGTTTTGTTTCCAGTAAAGTTTGCCCAGACTATGAACAATCATAAGCATATCTGAAAGTAGTGGCGACTCTGATGTTTTTAGAATCTTGTATGCTTTTTCCAATAAATTTTGAGCTTTTTCGAGCTTACCTTGCAGGGTTAAAATGTAACCGGCTGCGTTTAAAAATCTCGGATTTTCAGGGCTCAGGGCCAGCGCTTCCTCAAAAAGTTTTAAGGCTCGATTAAATTCTTTCTTTCTTGATAAAAGTAATCCTCTTAAGTAAATTGCATCGCTGCTTTTTTTTACCCTGGTTTTGATTTGATCAAGATATTCAGTGCAATCGGTAAAGCGTGATTCGTTGGCAGCCAGCGCAGCAAGATTTAAACGTAGCTTGTCAGCTGCAATTCGTTCGCCAAAATTGATGTCAGGGATATAAATAAGCCCTTCTCGAAAGATTTTTTTGGCATCATTATTTTTGCCTTCTTTCAGCAAAATTTCACCCAAAAGCAGGTAGGTGCTTGGTACTGGTCTGAACTCCAGGCTTTTTAGGGCATATTTATGCGCTTCAAGTAATCGTTTCTGTTCTAAAAGCATTTTTGCTATTTCGTAATTGCAATTATATACATCTGGAACCATCGCGTTAAGGTTTTCGTAAACATCCTGGGCAATGTCATATTTTTTCTGGTTCTGCAGACTTTTTGCCAGGCCATAATGGGCTTTTAGAGATTGGGGATTTGTTTTTATTGCAGCTTCAAACATTTTTTGACTGGCTTCATAGTTTTGTTGCATTTGAAAGTTTGCACCAGAATATAGAAGCTTCTGTTCTTTCTGGTAAGCCGATTCAAGATTATAAGCACTAAAAACAAATGTTATCGGCAGGCAGAGATACAAAACCGATACAAATGAAAACTTCTTTTTCCAGACCAGATCTTTTAAGCCGCCGGTAAAAATGATACTGGCTATAAGAATAAATGAGGTTGTGAGGGCAGGCACATTAAGATTGTTATTAAAAGCTGAATGAAGAAAAAATGTTATAAGTGCTACCAGAGGGGTTTTTATAAGAGGCTTGACGGTAGTAATGCTGTTTTTGCCAAAACTGTTGAAAATGGCAAAGAAAGCAATCAGGGCCGGAATAGTAAAGAAAAATAATTTCAAGCTTAAGAAACCTGCAGCAAAAGCGAGAAATAGAATAAGAGCCGGAATAAATATCGCCATCCAGCAGAAATCAGGCAAATTGCTTGATGCATTTTTTTCATCTTTCTCATCAGTAATCTTAAGAGCTTTATAATCTTTAGAGCGCCTCCAGATTGCTATTCCTATTAAACCGCAGCAAAGAGTTACGAATGCTAAAAAGCCCACAAAACCAGTCTCACCTAACAGTCTTACAATAATTGAATGGGGAGCGTCGTTGAAACCTTTTAAACCTGCTACACCGGCGTAATCAGGTCGATATTGCCCCATTTCATAAGCAATAGCTCCCGGGCCGATGCCGGAAATCGGATTGTTTAAAAATATCAGGTAGCCCATTTGCCAGACTACCATGCGCGAAACAAGCGAAAGATAATTATATGGCGGCCTGGTTAAATTTTCCCATGGGAAGGTTGTACTTGCATAATATACAATTCCCTGAAGCAGGGCCAGAACAATTGCCACGATTAAGCCTGTTAAAAAAGGTGAAATACGAAGAATTTTTCCCGGTTTTATTTCCCAGAACCTGGTTGAAAAAAGAAAAATAGCGACAAGTAAGCCGATTCTAGCGCTTAAGGCCCCATTTAACAATATGGGTAGAGTTTGTAGAACGAAAAGAATAAACAAAATTACCCGATTAAAATTGCGCTTGAAAACCCCTTCTATGGCTGCTCCCAGAGTAATGGTCGAGGTTATTAGAAGATAGGCTCCTAAATAATTCGGATTGGAAAGGGTGCCAACCACTTTATAAGGAGATTCGGTCCAGTTAAAAAAGTCCCAGCCACAGTATTGCATAAGAGCATAACATGCCATTGCGCTTCCTGATACGCTTATCAAAACAGCAGTGAAGTAATTATCCGAAGTTTTACGTGAAAGGCGCATAAATGCCATCAATAATAAAATGGAACACCAGAGAAGAGTAGTTTTTAGGCTTATCAGAAACTCCGAGTAGTACATCGAAAAAATCAAGGCAAGATAAGTAAATAAAAGTGGATAAGTTAAAGGAAAGTGTCCTTTACGTGGTCGGAAAAAGATGAAAACAACTGATAGTATGCAGGTACATATAGCTGCCAATGATAAAATGATCCATTCTTGATTGATGAACGGATCATTTGTCCCTGTTGCAATGAACCAGGGAAGAATACTCAGCATTATAGTTGCAATAATGCCGGTAATACGCATTAGTATATTAACAGCAGTAGGTAGCATTTATTCAGAATAAAGAAGGGTTATTGGAATGTCCAGACGATCGCCGATAGAAATTCCCAGTTTTTCTATTGAACCGGCTTTTAATTCTAAAGCGTACTGGGCGGGATTTTCAGATAAATATCTGGGAAGTTCAGAAGGATTTTTCCCGAAACCGGGCTTCATAGTTTTAACCCATTCGGTTACCATAAGGTCGTTTGAAAAAAAAATTAAATCCAGAGGTATTCTGGTGTTGTACATCCAGAAAGACATTATACGGGGTGAAGAATAAACAAAAAGCATACCGGTTTTTTCAGGCAAATCTTCATAAAACATTAGACCCGCAGATTTTTCTGCATGGGTTCGAGCCAGCATAAGCTCAAGTTTGTTACCCGCTAATTCCGCTTCGTAAAAGGGAAGTTTTTGCCCTTGTGTGTTGCCCTGTATCGGACTCTCTGTGTTGATTGAGGCTGAATAAGTAGATGAATCTGCTTTGCAGGAAATACAAAACAAGATAGTTATTATACAACAAATTATAGTAACTGTTTTATTTTTCACAATATTCCAAGTTTTTTGTTTAGTTTTTCCAGCGTGTTTTCTATTTCTTCAGAGGTATCCATAGATAATACTGGTCTGATTAACTTCTCTGCCTCTTCGCAGGATATATTTCTTATAATCTGTTTTATTGTTGGAATCAAAACTGCGTTCATTGAAAGCTCTCTTAAGCCAAGACCCAGGAGCAAAAGCGTGTATTTGCTGTCTCCGGCCATTTCGCCGCAGAGCCCGACATTTACATTGTATTGCTTGCCCACCTCTACAACTTGCGATATTAATTTGATTACGGCGGGGTTGGCGGGCTGATACAAGTGAGCAACTTTTGAATTGGTTCTATCAACCGCAAGAGTATATTGTACCAGGTCGTTGCTGCCAATCGAAAAAAAGTCTACTTCCCGGGCAAACTTTTCTGCAAGTAAAGCAACAGAAGGAATTTCCACCATTATGCCGGTTCTTATTCGATCCGGGGTCGGAATTTTTTCTTTTATAAGATTCTCGTGTTCACGGTTTAACAAACTTTTAACTTTTCTCAGTTCAGAAAGATTTGAAATCATTGGAAAAAGGATGCTGACCTGATCTTTTTCTGCTTGGCCTGCTGCTTTGAGAATGGCCCTTAACTGAGTAACGAATATTTCTTCACAATCGAGAGCCATTCTTACCGCACGCCAGCCAAGTTCGGGGTTTCTTTCCATTGAATTTCCGAGCAGGTGAGAAATTTTATCGCCGCCTATGTCTATAGTGCGAATTACAATATTTTTTTGATTGAGATGTTTGATAACAGTTGCATAACATTCAGTTAATTCTGTTTCAGTTGGAAATGACCTGCGAGTGAGGTAAGCAAATTCGGTTCGATAAAGACCTACGCCATCTGCATAATTTTTTATAACTGATTCAGCATCGCCCGGCTTACCGATATTCGCTTTAAGATCAATTTTTACATTATCTTTGGTAATAGAAGGCTTGGTTAATATCTCGAGGATTTTTTCCTGTTTTTGTCGGTAGTGATTAAGCTCATTAAAATACTGTTCTTTAAGACCCGGGTCAGGATTAATCATTACTCTGCCCGTATTTCCATCGAGAATTACATGTTTCCAGTCCTGAGCTTTTTTCATCAGGCCATTAACCTGAATAAGCGCGGGAATGCCCAGAGACCTGGCCAGAATTGAGGCATGTGAGGTCGGAGTGCCGTTCTCAATGGCTATGCCCATAAGTTTCGATGGGTTTAAAGAAACTATTTCTGAAGGGGTTAAATCTTCAGCACAGACAATAATTCCTTCATCAATATTGGAAAAACTCTTCTTTTTTTTATGATTATCACTGCAGTTTTTTAAAATACGTTTCCCAACATCCATAATATCTATTGCTTTGCCTTGGAACTGTGGATCGGGAAGGTTATTGAAAAATTTGCTGTAATCTTTTATAACATTTCTGACAACTGATTGTACATCCTGAAGCTGTTCTTTAATTCTTTTGGTGACCTCGCATTGCAGGTCGGGGTCGTCTATAAGGGTGAGATGCGCTTGAAAAATGTTGGAGATTTCAAGGCTGCTTTTAATCTGGGGCAATTCCAGCAGCTGGCTTATTTCGGCTCTTGAAAGGTCTATTGCTGCTTTGAATCGTTTAATTTCACAATCTATTTCGCCGGGATCAATTGTACTGGACTCAAAATTCTCAAGCGAAATGTGCCTGAGACAATATATTCTTCCCAGTGCAAAACCAGGTGAAATTACCAGCCCTTTTAGCATGAAAAAACCTTGAAATCAAAGTTAGAACATCATATCATGAGTTGCAGTCAGTCGCAAGCAATTTAGTTTTAAGACTGTATCACAGCATTTTATTACAGCACGGAGGTTTTATGAGGGTTTTACTTTGTAACGATGATGGTATCAGTGCAGCAGGTATTGTTGCCCTGGCAGGCGAATTGATCTGCCTTGGGGAAGTATTTGTTGCTGCCCCCGATAGCGAGCGAAGTGCTGCAAGCAGCTCGTTAACCTTGGCTCACCCATTGAGAGTCAGAGAGGTTTCGTTCCCTGTGCCTGTAAAAAAAGCCTGGGCTATAAATGGAACCCCGGCAGATTGTGCCAAAATTGCTTTATCAAACCTTCTTGAGCAAAAACCTGATCTGGTTGTTTCGGGTATTAACAAAGGCCCCAACATGTGTGTCGATATTTTCTATTCCGGGACAGTTGCCGCCGCATTTGAAGGTGCCTTTAAAAATATTCCCGCAATTGCAGTTTCTCTTGACGATTATCGTGCCGACATTCCCTACGAATTGCCTGCCAGGCTTGCAATGAAAGCCATAAAAGCTCTGGTTGCGGCAAAAATGCAAAAGGGAAAAGTATACAATATCAATGTCCCTTCTTTGCCGAAAGACCAGATAAAAGGCATTAAAGTAACAAAAACCGGCAGAATTGACTACAAAGAAGTTTATGAACGTAGAATCGATCCAAGTGGAAAAACTTATTACTGGATTAAAGGAAATCCCGAAATTGTAGACACAAATGAGAACTGCGATCTGGTTGCCGTTAAAAACGGTTTTGTTTCGGTTACACCGCTTAATATTGATCTAACCGACCATTCAATGTTGGAGAACCTGAGCGGTTTAAAGCTTTAGTTGTCAGCCGAAATCTTAATATACCGGGCTGGTGTTTTATGACTGAAAACGAACTGGTCGAGAAAATTAAAAATATAGATTTTTTTAAAAAACATGAGTTTAAACATGTAAAAGAAACAGGTTCGACTAACGATGAATTAAAATCAGCGCTTGAACATGGCTTTGTTCGGCGGATATTGATGACTGATTTCCAGATGAACGGTCGGGGGCAGTACCAGAGAAAGTGGATTGCAGAGCCACAAACCTCGTTGCTTTTTTCTTTTTCCAGTCCCTTTGAAACAACCGAATTCCCTCTTTCTTTAAGAACCGGGCTTGCTGTTTTAAGCGCTGTTAACAAGCTAAAGAATAATGAAGATTTCTGGCTGAAATGGCCAAACGATATTTTCTATTCTGAAAGTAAGGTTGGCGGAATCCTGGTAGAAAGCCAGGTGGCAAAAAAACAGATGAATGCCGTTATTGGAATAGGGATCAACCTGAAAAAACCCGGCGAAATGCCCGAGAAAACCTCTTCGTTGCAGCAGGCTGGCATAGAAGTGTCTGCCAGCCAGCTGTTATTAAAAATTCTCGAGGAATTTTCCCGGCTCATTCAAATTTCAGATGAACGAGCCGCAGATCTCTGGACAAAGAAAGCAGGGCGGTTCTGGCAGAAAAGCTTCATATTAGCGACCTCATCGCATAACAGGCAAAAGGTTCGCCCGTTAGGTCTTAATCCCGACGGTAGCCTGGTAATTTCTATCGGAAATGGCAGAAAACAGGCAATAAAAAACGGAAGCTTGACTCTAATCAAAAAGAATCAGGCTCCCGCTAGCTTCTAAGTTTTTTTATTTAACTGGAATTTTCAGGCTGTAAGAAAAGTTGTCTCGGCTCGAGCTTCCGCTTATTCGAAAGCTGGCGTTACTGGGGTTTTTGAATTCATAGGCAAAAGCTTCGCCCAGGGTATTTATATCTCCGCTTATTACTTCTTTGCCATCGCGTAGTTCTATGGAAATTGAGTTTATATCGACGTCGTTAGCAAAATTCATGCTGAAAGTAACTTCTGAACCGGCTGGTATTACATGCGAAGTGGGCGAAGGGTTTTCTATAAAATCAAAGGACTGGTAAATATCGTTGCTGATTGATTGCATTGACAATGCCATAATAAAAGAATCTTCATTTTGATTTTCTTCGCTTTCGACTCCACCTTGATTCTTTTGAATATCATCGCTTGCGTCATTATTGTCGTATTTTACCTTGTTGTCTTGATTTTCTCTGAGTTTATAATCCTGATTTTCATAAGCATCGCTTTCACGATGGTCTGAACGATAGTTGGAACTTGAGCCGCTACTGCTACCGCCAGAGCTGCTGCCGCCATAGTTTGAGCTACTACCGGATGATGAAGAAGAGCCTTGACTGCTGTATCTTCCATTCGAACTTCCACTTGAACTGCTGCCTGAGCCCGAAGTCGTGGCATACTGATTGTTTGCAGCATTGTTGCCACTGTTTGAGCCATAGCTCTGGTAGGCATTCCCTTGATTGCCCTGAGCAGATACGTTGCTACCGCTACCTGCTTTCCCGCTGCTATTGCTTGAACCAGTGGAAGAGTAATTGTTGTTTGAGCCGCTCCTTCCGCTTGAAGAGCTCGCCGATGAATTGCTGCCCGACCGGCTGTATGATGAGCCATTTTCGTCTGAAGATGAGGTTGAAGAGCTTCCGTAGTTGTCATCTTCCGAGCCGTAGCTTTGGTTAGAAGCGTATTCGTTTTCACTTTGAGAGCCCGAAAAGGAGGAACTGCCCGAGTCAGATGCGGAGGGGTCAGAATATAGATCTGACAAATCAACTTGCTCGGATTGACCAAAATTTGAACGATTTTGTCCGGCACTGGAATCTGAATAAGAGGTGGTGCTTGAAGAATACTGGCCTTCGCCACCTTGTTTTATTTTCTGGTTATCGAGTGTTCTGCTATCAAATTCAACTTTGCTTACAGGAATTTTAACCCTCATCAGTTGCTTTTTGGCTGAGCCCGGAGTAGAGCTATCCTGATAGTAAAGTTGGGCAGAATATTTGTCGTCTGAAGGAACCCTGAACATATGTCTGAAATTTTTCAATTTTTCTGATTTAACCTCGGGACCGGGGCCTTCTTCGTCTGTGACAACCAATGATACATCTTCAGGGTTAACTGTGTCTGCTACTTCTACCTGCATTTTTACGCGGGTATCTTCGGGAATCTTGAATTTATTGAGTTCGTATTCAATTGAATCATCAGAGTCGGCATTTGCGCTGAACATCTCTTCTCTAAAATTGGTCGGGTGCTGAATGACCATTCTTACAGCAGGTTTAGGAAGTTTTTCCGGAGCGGGATCAAAACCTGGAGCAGGTTCGTCAGGAGGTGTGGCTGGAGGAGCTGAAGGAGAAGAGCCTTCGCTTGATTCCGGAGTTGAATCTGATGGGGCGGGTGTAGATGGAGTTTTAGCTACTGAAGTTGAGTCTGGTTCGGCTGGTGGCGCAACGGGGGCTGGCTCGGGTTCGGCAACAGGTTCGGGGTCAGGTGCTGCCGGTTCTTCTGGCTCGGGGTCGTTCGCTTCTGCGGACTCGGCATCAGCGACTTCATCGCCTCCTGAGGCTTCTTTACCAGGTTCATCATCTTTTTTAGAACCTGTCCCGAAGGCGGCTTCATTATAAGAGTCAGAAAGAACGTATTTTCCGTCTTCATATTTAACTTTCCACTGATAACCTGCGCCTCCGCCTGCAAAACCCGTGGTGTTAGGGCCGGAGTTGCTTATCATCTGGTCTTTAAGGTCGTTTACGCTTGAATCAACAGCGTCTTCCATTCCTTTGCTGGCTTTGCTGTCAGAACTGGCCTGGCCGTCACTGGAACTGGTGATGTCCGTTATATCTGGAGAAGCGTCGCTTTCCCCAAGGTCTTTTTGTTGCTGTTCCCAGTCATCATGAACTTCTTGAAGATGTTCTTCCATCTTCTTGTCATATTCGGCAGCTCTGTTTTGGGCCGCTTTTTCGGCTTCTTCAAAAGAGTCAAAAACAAGATCATCAGCTATTAAAATGCTGCCTGGAATGCTAATCAGGATACTCATTAGAAAAAAAATAAAAGCTTTGCGCATTTGCTTACTCCTCAAAAAGAAAATATAATTTCCTCTAATTTAATCATAAGGGTTTTGCTTCAATCATACAAATTGGCGGAATTGAACTAAATTTTATTTCTATATAATAGAACGTTTGCCGCTACAAAAAAGTTTCATTTTTTTTCTAATTAGGTTAGTCTTTGGAATACAATATTTTTAAAAGGAGGTGAGCAGAGTGTCGGACGATTCTACGAAAAAACTTATTTCATGTCGGGTTTGCGGAGTAATAATGGTTAAACTGGCAAGAGATATTTGCTCAAAGTGCTTCCAAAAAGAAGAAGAACTCTTCCAGAGAGTTAAGGGCTACCTGCGCTCAAACCCCGGATCTACTGTTGCTGAAGTGGCAGAGGCAATGGAATGCAGCCAAGACCAGGTAAATTATTTTATTAGAACCGGACGACTCGAAAGAGTTGGGGTTAAAGTTGCTCACCCTTGTCAGATTTGTCAGAAAACTATTATGGACGGAATGATCTGTGCTGATTGCAAAAAAGATCTGAAAGATCAGGTTTCTTCGCTTGCAAAAGAGACGGGCCAGGATCAAGACAATGATAATAACAATAATAAATCAGACATTCCCGGAAGCAACAAGAAAAAGGATGGGGACGGCGGTCATGTTGGCAAACGAAAAGGCTGACAAAAGTTGCAATGCCGCCTAACCTGTGCTAGACTTTCGTGGTTTAGGGCTGAACGCTCTGTGGTCTATTGTTTTAGTTCTTAAATTCAGAGATGGCCTGGCAAGGCTTTTCTATTGTAATTAAGAATAGAACTATTAGATGCTGAATAGAAGCGCAACCGGTCAGGAACGCAAATTTATAATGCGAATTCATTCTGTTTGAATTGTAGGGAGATGGTATGAGTCCAGACGGAAATGGGGAGATCAGCAACGAATTCTTCAAAAAATTAAACCAGCAGATTGTACAAAAAGATAATCTGATCAAGCTTCTTCAGCTCCAGATACGTAATCTTAAAAATCAGATCGAATCTGGCGCAGCCGAAGGTGAAGAATCCGCTGAATTAAAAAAAGCACTTGAAGATAAATCACTTGAAGTAGAAAAAACACAAGCTGAATTGAACGAACAAAAAAATCAGTTCGAACAGTTCAGCAAAGAAAAAGATGAGCAGATAGAAGCTCTGAACAAGTTGCTGGAAGAACAACAAGGTTCTGAAGCCGCTGCAGAGGTAATAGAAGATCCCAGAGTTCCTGAATTGGAAGCTCAACTTGAAACCTTGAAAAAGCAGCTTGAAGAAGCTCAGGCTCAACAGGCTGCTCCCGAGCAAAGCAATGAAGAAGCTGTCGCCGAACTGGCTGCCAGAGATGAGCAAATTCAACAGCTTCAGCAACAGCTCGAACAGGCTCAGACTCAACAGGCTGCTCCCGAGCAAAGCAATGAAGAAGCTGTCGCCGAACTGGCTGCCAGAGATGAGCAA
>JBNJGH010000007.1:0-54581 GCA_051747585.1 Candidatus Rifleibacteriota bacterium | reverse complement strand
CAGCTTCAGCAACAGCTCGAACAGGCTCAGACTCAACAGGCTGCTCCCGAGCAAAGCAATGAAGAAGCTGTCGCCGAACTGGCTGCCAGAGATGAGCAAATTAAACAGCTTCAACAAGAACTTGAACAGGTTCAGAAGGGTCTTGTTGCAGATCAGGATGAAACTCAGAAAATTCAGGAGCTTAGAATTTCACTTGAAGCTGCTAAGAATGAGTTGCAACAATATGAGGCTGCTGCTCAGCAATTAAATACTCAGTTACAGGAAAAGGATCAGCAGATAGAGCAGCTTAAATCTGGCGGCGAAGAGTCTAAAGGTGAAGATGATAAAAACAGGATTCAGGAGCTTGAACAGGATATTGAGACTCTGAGAAATCTGTTGGCCGAAAAAGATGAGGCCCTTGCTGCCCAGGCTTCCGGTGAGGTGCCCGCCGACTCTGGCGAAAGTGAAGAAAAACTGAAAGAAGCCCAGGCTGAAATTGATCTGCTTAAGTCTAGATTAGAGGAAGTTCAGAACAATGCTTCACTTCCTCCTAAAGTCGAAGAAGAACTTAATCGACTCAGAGAAGAAAATGGCGAGTTGACTGAACTCAAAGATAAGGTTGCCAGGCTCGAAAAAGATGCAGAAGATGTTGCTGAAACTGCCATGAGATTGACTGCTGTCGAATCCGAACGCGAACAACTGGCAGCAGAACTTGAAAAATTAAAATCCCGGGAAGAGTCAGGAGAAGAGCAGTCGCTCAAGCTGGAACTTGCAAAGCTTAAAGAAAATCTTGAGAAAAAAGATGAAGAACTTTCGAGGCTCAGAGTATCACTCGAAGCACGAGAAGACGAAAGCATGGCTGATCCTGAAGTCCGTGAAGAAGTTGAACAGCTAACTCGACAGGTCGCTGATCAGCTTCTGGCTATTCAGAACTTTGAGAGCATGCTTGAAAAAGCCAAAGAGCAAATTGAAGCTAAAAATAATGAGATTGAAATTCTCAAAGGCAAGCTTGCCAAAGCTCCGGCTGGTGAAGCTCCTATTCCTGTTGCCGACGACAGTAAAGTTATTGGCAGTTTTATAGATTTTTTTGATGGACTTGATTCTCTACTTTCAAAAAATCCAATCCCTGAACTTCAGGCATTGCATAAGAAGTTGCTTGACAGATTGATTATTCCCAATCAGATCAGTTATGTTCCCGTGATTTCTGAAGAATTTGATCCCGAGAGACATGTTGCAACTGATTATTTCCGCTCCAATAGTTTTCCGGAAAAATGTATCGTTTTTGAAGTCGAAAAAGGCTATGCAAAAGGCGATAAAATTATTAAAAAACCACAAGTCTGGGTTGTTCAGAACCTGTTTAACTGCCAGGAATGCAAGGCTATGCAGAGCAACCCCGATAGCCGCTTTTGTCACATGTGCGGCGCTAAAATGGTTGCGCCTAACGGTTTGCCCGTTGACAGTCTGCCTGAATTCGAGCCGACTCCTACTACATATCACAGGTTTGCCGAGCGCATGATGGAAAAAGGCGATCTGGATAAGGCCAAAGAATATCTCCAGTCTGGTCTTGAGCTTGATTCCAACTTTGTACCGCTTCTGGTGAAACTTGGCGAAATTTACGGAGCTGAATCAAAGTTTGAAGAGGCCCTCGAATTGCTCAAAAAAGCCCACAACCTCAAGCAAGACGATAAAATTCAGGAAAAAATTGCTGCCCTCGAGGTTAAATACAATATCTTTAAACAGGCGCAAAGTCTCAAGCTTGACCCAGAAGAGTTCAGCAAGCTTGTTAACCTTATTCAAAAATAAATATCAGGAATTAGAACATGTCGCAGAATAATTTATTACCAAAAGCTTATGATCCAACTAATGTAGAAGCTGAAATATACCAGCAATGGGAAAAAAATGGCTGTTTTCATGCAGAAGAAAATTCTGAAAAACAGTCCTATTCGATTGTGATTCCTCCCCCCAACGTCACAGGGATGCTTACAATGGGGCATGTTCTCAATAACACCCTTCAGGATATTTTAATCAGGTATCAGCGAATGCTGGGAAAAGAAACCCTCTGGCTTCCAGGTACTGACCATGCCGGAATTGCTACTCAGAATGTCGTCGAGAAATCACTTGCCAAGCAGAAGGTATCTCGTCATGATCTCGGCCGCGAGAAGTTCCTTGAGCATGTGTGGGCCTGGAAAGAAAAGTTTGGCGGTATAATTCTCAGTCAGTTGAAGCGATTAGGCTGCTCTTGTGATTGGGAACGGGAACGCTTTACTATGGATGAAGGCCTTAGCAAGGCTGTTCAAAAATGCTTCATAAAGCTTTATAATGACGGCCTGATCTATAAAGGAAAGTATATTATTAACTGGTGTCCTCGTTGTAGAACCGCTTTATCCGATGAAGAAAAAATTCCTCAAGATACTAAAGGCCATCTGTGGCACATGCGATATTCGCGTAAAGATGGTAAAGGGTATGTTGTCGTTGCTACAACCAGACCAGAAACAATGCTTGGCGATACTGCCGTAGCCGTTCACCCCGATGATGAAAGATACGCTGATCTGGTTGGCAAAAAGCTTGTGCTTCCTTTTGTTGATCGAGAAATACCGGTAATAACAGACGAATATGTCGATAAAGACTTTGGCTCAGGTGCGGTAAAAATTACTCCTGCTCATGATCCAAATGATTTTGAGATGGGTCAGAGGCATAATCTCGAACAGATTATCGTTATGGATGAAGGCGGAGTTATGAATGAGCATGCCGGTCAATTTGCCGGAATGGATCGTTTTGCCGCGAGAAAAGCAATTATAGAAGCCCTTGAAGAGCAGGAGCTGCTTGAAAAAATCCAAGACCATGAATTAGCGGTAGGACATTGTGAGCGCTGTAAAACCGTTATAGAGCCCTATCTTTCTGATCAGTGGTTTGTAAAAATGAAGCCTTTAGCCAAAAAGGCGGTTGAAGCAGTAAAAAGCGGTAAGTTAAGATTTACTCCTGATCGCTGGCTGGGAGTTTATCTTCATTGGATGGAAAACATAAGAGACTGGTGCATCAGTCGCCAGCTGTGGTGGGGCCATCGCATTCCTGCTTATACATGTCAGGCATGCGGCGAAATAATCGTCAGCGACAGCCAACCCGAAAAATGTAGCAAATGTGGTGCTACCGAAGAGATTAAACAGGACGAAGACGTCCTGGACACCTGGTTCTCATCATGGTTATGGCCTTTTTCAACTATGGGATGGCCTGATGACACCCAAACCCTCAGAAAATTTTATCCCACAAATGCACTGGTAACCGGCCCTGACATAATCTTTTTCTGGGTAGCAAGAATGGTGATGGCCGGCTACTATTTTGTAGATGAATGCCCATTTGACGAGGTGTATTTCACCAGTATCGTCAGAGATATGAAGGGCAGGAAAATGAGCAAGTCGCTGGGTAATTCACCCGACCCTCTTGATATTATCTCTAAATATGGTGCTGATGCTTTAAGATACACTGTTATTTCTCTGGCACCGGTTGGCCAGGATATCAAATTTGCCGAAAAAAAAGTGGAAATTGGTAGAAATTTTGCCAATAAGCTGTGGAACGCTTCCAGATTTGTAATGATGAACCTTGAAAATTCAGATTGCTCGATCGCAAAACCATTCCCTGAGGCTGCGAAACTTAGTTCTGCCGATTGCTGGATTATTTCGAGAATGAATTTCGCGATTCAGGAAGTCGAAAAAAATCTTGAAGCCGGAAACTATAGATTTAATGATGCCTTAAAGGCTGTATATGAATATATCTGGAATGATTTCTGTGACTGGTATATAGAAATGTCCAAGCCGGTTCTTTTTTGTTCGGATAAAGAACGTAAAGCGACTGTTCAGCAGGTTCTGGTTACCTGCCTCAATAATGCGCTAAAAGTTCTTCATCCTTTTATGCCTTTTATCACCGAAGAAATCTGGCAGAAACTGCCTGGAAGCAATGGTTATTTGATGACTGCTTTATTCCCTGAAGTTAAGTCTGAATGGGTTAATATTCCTCTCGAGCAGGAAATGGGGGAAATGATGGAAGCAGTCCGTATAATCAGAAATCTGCGTGCTTCTGCTAACATATCACCGGCTAAAAAGCTTTTGATACGTGTTGTAGAAAATAAAGATATGCCTTCTGTTTTTACAGATCATGTTGAAATGATCTGTAACCTGGCCGGGCTTGAAAAGCTTGAGCTGGTTGAACAGAAACCTTCCGGCCATCTAGTTAGTCTGTTGGGGTCAACAGAAGTTTGTCTCGATTTGGCAGGAGTCATTGATGTCGAGTCTGAATTAGACAGAATCAGCAATGAAGTCGAGAAAATCAAAAAAGATAGAGCCAAAATATCTGGTAAACTTGAAAACAAGAATTTTGTAACCAGAGCTCCGGCTGAAGTAGTTAATAAAATTCGTGATGGCATTTCCGAATACGATCAGAAGCTGGAAAAACTGGAAGAATATCGAAAAGAACTGGGGAATATTTAGGCCGTGAAATTTAGCGCAACACCCGCAGAACAACTTGAAATTGTTTCAACCGGTGCAGCTGACATTGTTTCAAAAGAAGAGCTGCTTAAAAAATTCGAGAAATCCTATAATACTGGGACTCCACTGATTATTAAGCTTGGTGCCGACCCTTCGGCGCCGGATATTCATCTGGGGCATACGGTAGTTCTCCAGAAAATGAGGCAGTTCCAATCTCTGGGGCATCAGGCTGTTTTTCTTATCGGTGACTTTACCGGCAGAATCGGTGACCCAACCGGCAAGAAAAAAACCAGACCTGCTTTAACCGAAGATGAGGTTTTTGCCAATGCTCAGACTTATAAAGAACAGATTGGTAAAATTCTGGATGTTGATAAAGTCAGGATTGTTTTTAACTCTGAATGGCTTGGTAAAATGACTTTTGCTGATGTGTTGAAGCTTTCATCACAATATACAGTTGCCCGCATGCTCGAACGCGATGATTTTGAAAGAAGATTTAAAAATCATACGCCAATAAGTGTGGTCGAGTTCTTGTATCCATTAATGCAGGGGTACGACTCGGTTGCTCTTAAAGCTGATATCGAGCTTGGCGGTGTAGACCAGACCTTTAATCTTCTAGTCGGGCGTGAGTTGCAGCGATCTTATGGTCAGGCACCACAGATTACTCTGACAATGCCGATTCTAGAAGGATTGGACGGCACCGAAAAAATGTCCAAAAGTCTGGGGAACTATGTTGGGATCAACGAAGAACCCGGTCAAATCTATGGCAAAATAATGTCAATTCCCGATGATCTGATGATGAAATATTATGAGCTTCTTACAAACCTCGCTCTTGATAAGCTTGAAGAGGTTCGCAATCGAATTCCTGTCGAGCCCAAAAAGATGAAAATGGCCCTGGCCGGACAAATAACCGCTCAGTATCATGGTGCGAAAGCAGCCGAAGCAGCCGAAGCCGAATTCGAGAAAATTTTCGGCAAGACCGGTGATGGTCTGCCTGACGAAATAGAAGAAGCAAAGCTGGCGGTGAATGAAGAAGGAATTACTTTGTTAAGACTTCTCAAAGTAACCGGACTTGCCAGCAGTGGCGGCGATGCCCGGCGCAAGGTTCAACAAAGTGCTGTTAAGATCGATCAGAAAAAGATTGTTGACGGTCAGAAAAAATTTATGGCCGGAGACAACTTTGTTATTCAGGCCGGCAAACGTGATTTCAGGAAAGTTATTCTGCTTAAAGAATAACCGCTATAAATAAAGGAGACAAAATGTCAGAGAATATTCAGTTAAAGCTCCCCGATGGAAAGCAGATTGAGCTTGAAGCTGGAGCCACAATATATGATGCCGCACAAAAAATAGGACCTGGTCTGGCCAACGCTGCCCTTGCCGGTAAAATAAACGGTGAAATCGTTGATTTGCGAGCACCGCTAAACGCGTCTGCCGATTTTGAGGTAATTACGGCTAAATCGCCAGAGGCAACAGAAGTTTATCGTCATTCTATGGCTCATATAATGGCTGAAGCCGTTTTAGAGCTTTTTCCCGATGCCCGGTTTGGCATAGGCCCCACAATAGAAAATGGCTTTTATTATGATATGCTGCTTCCACGACCACTTAACAACGATGATCTGGCCGTAGTCGAAGATAAAATGAAAGAAATTATCAAAGCGAAAAGGCCTTTTGAGCGTAAGGTGGTCAGCAAAGAAGAAGCGGTAAAAATGTTTGCTGAAATGAAACAGCCTTTTAAACTCGAGCTGATCGAAGAACTCAAAGATCAAACCATTACAGTTTTTATTCAGGGGAATTTCGTTGATCTTTGCAGAGGCCCTCATGTGCAGCACTCTGGGGTAGTGAAGAACTTCAAGCTTCTAAGTGTTGCCGGCGCATACTGGAGGGGCGACGAAACCAGACCAATGTTGCAGCGCATTTACGGCACTGCCTTTGCCGATAAAAAAGAGCTTAAAGCCTATCTTAACCAGATCGAAGAAGCAAAAAAAAGAGATCATCGGAAACTGGGTAAAGAACTCGATCTTTTTTCAACTCAGGAAGAAGTTGGTCCGGGCCTTGTCTTCTGGCACCCAAAAGGTGCAAGAATAAGACACGAAATCGAAAAATTCTGGAAAGATATGCATTACCGGAATGGTTATGAGTTGCTTTACTCACCCCACATCGGGCAAAGCTGGCTCTGGGAAACAAGCGGACATCTGCAAAATTATAAAGATGCCATGTATAACCCTATAGAGGTTGATAACGTCGATTATTTTATTAAGCCGATGAATTGCCCTTTCCATATTATGGTTTATAAATCCCAGGTTCGGTCTTATCGTGATCTGCCTTTGCGTTGGGCCGAACTTGGCACCGTATATCGTTACGAAAAGAGCGGAGTTCTTCATGGACTGATGAGAGTCAGGGGCTTTACCCAGGATGATGCCCATGTTTTCTGCACTCCTGAACAGATTCAGGATGAAGTTCGTGAAGTATTGCGCTTCAGCCTTGAACTCTGGCGTGCTTTTGGTTTTACTGACATTAAAGCCTATCTTTCAACTCGTCCGGCGAAAGCTGTTGGTTCTAATGATGAACGTTGGGAGCAAGCAACAGAATCATTGCGCCAGGCTATTCTGGCTGAAGATCTTGACTGGGAATTCGACGAAGGCGGTGGAGCTTTTTATGGCCCCAAGATCGATCTCAAAATCAGAGATGCGATTGGACGTGAATGGCAAATGACCACAGTTCAGTTTGACTGGAACCTTCCGGAAAGATTTGATATGACTTATGTCGGTTCTGATGGGAACAAGCACAGGCCTTACATGGTGCATCGTGCATTGCTTGGTTCCCTCGAACGATTCTTCGGTGTTCTGGTAGAGCATTATGGTGGAGCAATGCCACTATGGCTTGCCCCGGTTCAGACAGTTATCATGCCGATAACTGAAAAGCATGCCGATTATGCAGCAGATGTAAATAAAAAGTTATGCAAAAGTCATATTCGAAGTAAGTTAGACGAAAGAAGCGATAAAATCGGTTATAGAATTCGCCAGGCCCAGCTTGAAAAAATTCCTTATATGATCATAATAGGAGATAAAGAAGCTGAAGAGGGTAAAATTACCGTTAGAAAACGCAGTGGCGAAAATTTGAGTATGATCAGTCTTGAAGAATTTATAAAGGAACAGGAATGGAGCAAAGCAGTAGACTGACCCTTCAAGATATTGGGGGGGTTATTTTTCGCATAATTCAGAGATATTTGTTTCGAAAAGACAAAGATCTCGGAATGGATGTGACGATCCAATATGGCCCGCTCCAGGAAATTCTTACTTTAAGATTGCTTGATGGTACCCGCCTGCTTGTAAAAACTTTTCCCCATAAAAATTTTTCTAAGCAGCTGGTATATCGTATTGAAGTTTATAAAACTCGCGAAGGAGATATGAGAGGCAATAAAATTGCTTTTATGGAAGCATCAAGTAAAGATGATTCGATAGATGAAGTCCACCGATTTGTTCAGAGTTTTCTGGCCCAACTGGGTTACTGAAATAGGTACAGGAGGAAAAAAATGCAGGCTGTAATTGATTCAATAAAGGGTGAATATTTCAGATGTTTGCTGGAAAATGGCGATTTGATTAATATACATAAAAGCTATGTAAATGAAGAAATCGTTACTGGTGATATAATTAAAATTGAAATAAATAAAGATGTTGAAGCAACTAAAAAACAAAAAGAACTTATGAAATAATTACATCCGGGGGATCGGTTTGGTAAAAAAATCAGGGGTTTTATTTCTGGCACTGTTTGTGTTGATTTGCCAGATTTCTTTCTCTCAGGATGATGAAAGCTTATTGGAGCGGTCTCAGCTTCTAGTTCAAAAAGGTCAAAAGGCAGAAAAAAGGGGCGATTTTGATGAGGCCGTAGCTTCTTATGAAGAGGCTTATAAGGTTTATCCCAAAAACATTCTGCCTCTTTTATACTGGGGTAAGTCCCTTTACAAGGTCGGAATGTACGAAAGAGCACGGGAATTACTTGCCAGGGTTCCCCTCAATAAAATTCCAGATGCCGGTCGTTCCGAAGTATATCTTTTTCTTGGTCGAATAGCTCTTGCTCAAGATGATCTTCAAGAATGTGCGGTAAATTTATCCCGTTCGCTTAAAGCCCTTGAGTCTAATGAGCCCGCAAAAATAAGATTGGCAATGGTTAATTATCTGCTATCTTTTTCTTCAAGAGCAGAAGAGCTTTTAAGAGATTCTTCAAGCTTTGCCGGACTATCTTTTAATGAGCTTATAATAGCTTTTCTTGTCGATATGCAGATGGGGAATTTTGTCAGGGCATTTTCAACCTGTAGCGAGTTCGGCAATTATATGAACCCCGAAAATTATATCGATAATAATTCGCCATTTTTACTAAATCTCTGGCGTATCGGTCCAATTCTGTTTTTAACCTTGCTTCCGGTCACTCTTGGTGCATTTTGGAGTACTCTTTATTTTATTATTCTTTTTTCTACACTTTTGTTTTTTGTTCGCAAACTATCTGCGCCTACTAAAATCTGGCATGAGTTGGCATTTGTAACAGGAGCGGTTTTATTTATGTCGGGTGCCAGAATGCTAGGACAAAGAGAGTTTTATCTGGCTGCAATGACTGAACAGTTTTCAATATACGATTCAGTCTGGGTTTTGCCGCGTCTTTTAATTTCAGGAAACCTTGTTGCCCTGGGGCTTTTTATTATTTTTCCCATTGCGCGAATGCTTCCCAAAGAACTACGACCGATAAGATACGAATATTTCGGTATCTGGTTTTTTTGCTGGTTTTTTATGATTTTTGTTCTAGTTTTTCAAAGTAGACTTAGTTTTGGTTTTCGCATCTCTGTTATGTTTGCAAGCGCATTTATGGCTTTTCTTGTCAGTTTTTGCATGCCTCTCGGCCGTTTTATACAATACAAGATTTTAAGCTTGTTTGGCTATTCGGGCTTTGCAGAAGTTAATCGCCAGGATCTGAACAGGGGTTCTGCTTTAAGCTTCACCGATGCCAAAATTCTTGAGACCAAAGCCTGGAAACTTCTTGATAAAGATGATTTTAACGAAGTTGTATTGATTGCCAGAAAAGTTCAGACAAATTTCGACAAAAAGACTTTTCCCATTCTTTGGAAAGCATACATAATTGCTTTGATTGCCAGAGAAGATTACATAGAAGCAGGAAAATCTATTGAAGGCTATTTGAAGCAGTTTTCCGGTTCCAGCCTGCAAGAAGCCGGAGAACTTTTCAGTGCATATCTCAAATCGTTTACAGGCGATTTTGCCGGGGCTTTAAAATTAATTCGTAATATATCAAAAGAAGCAATTTCAAATTTCTCTACTGATGAAACTGCTCTTTCTTTGCTGGTATTAGGCCGCTGCGATTTGTTTTACAAAGAGAATGTTCAAGCTCATATTGACCTTAATAAAGCTTTTTCCTTTGCTAAATTACCTTTGTTTAAAGCCGAAAGTCTGCTTGAATTAATTGAACTTGATTATAATATGAAATCGGTTGATGCGGTTAAAAAATGGTACGCCAGAACAGCTCAAATAAGAGGTGGAGTCAAAACAGAGGCATTAAAGAAAGTTATCGATTCTATAGCAGCTGAATCACGCGGTGACGATGAAAAAGCTCTTGAGACAGCAAAAACAGCCTGTGAAACAAAATTAAGAATAAGTAGAGCTTGCGCCTGGTATGGTCACCTCCTGTGCATGAAAGGCGATCAAAGCAAGGCAGAAGATCTGTTGGAAAAAATGACTCCGAATAGCGCGGCCGCAGATCGCTTGATGACAGAAGTTACAAGCGTTTAAGCTTGATATTTCATCTCTTTTCTGCCAAACTTTCTATAATATAGGCATTAAAACTTTATACAGGTTATTACTGCTCATATTTATTTCTATCTATGATGTAGTAAACCGGTGGTCAGTATGGCAGAAGAAGTTCAGGAAAAGAAAAGTCTTAAAGAAAAACTCCCCGATATTCTTGGATTATTGGGAAGTGGAATCGTTCTATTTGTTGCCTATCTGGTTTTTGCTAATAAAATTCCAAAAAATTTCTGGTCATATTTTTCCTATTTCTATATTTTTGCAATAATAGGAATTCTTGGAATAATGGGCGAAAAAGTCGCCACAACTTTTTTGTTGTTTGCTTTGCCGATTCTGCTTGGGGCTGCAACCATTGCCTTAAAATTTAAACCGTCCAAATACCCGATTGAAGAGTGGTGGGAGCTTTATTCCGTCCTGGTTTTGTTTACTGCCGGTTTTCTTATTTATGTGTTTTTTCGTTTTGAAAAACTAAAAAGCCTAGCAGAAGCTGATAATGAAGCAGGTCCCATAGGCAAGGATGGCAACCTTAATAAAAGAGTTGATCCAAAACTTGCTGCTAAATACAAAGAAGACCTTAAAAAAAAATCAAAACAAAAAGAAGGAGCATTGGATTCAGCTTTAAAAGGGGATAAAAAAGAAGAAGGCAAAGAGGGCAAAGATGCTGAAGAGGGGGGCGAAAAAGATGAAGAAAAAGAAGCCGAAGAACCAGAAATAATCGAATCAGCAGAAGAGCGCATGGAAAGAGAAATGCGCGAAATTAGAGAAGAGTTTAGTAAAAGGTCGATGCGTCTGACAACCACTCTTATGCGTATTAAAAATCTGGCCAAAAGTCTTGATCGTGACCAGATCTTCTCGAACATTGTCGAGATTATTTCAAAAGGTATGGACGCTGACAAGGTTCAGCTATTGCTTAACAATGATAAAGAAGGAAAATTCATAGTCGTTAAAGCGGCAGGCATGAAACCTAAAGAGTATAAAGATATTGAAGTTCCTCATGAAGAAACCAGTATGATTACATTCCTTCTCCGCCAGAAAATGAATGAAGTAACTGGCGGGGTAGGGGCACTGGGCGTAAAAGAATGCGAAATGGATCCGAAAACCAAGGGGCTCATCGGCCAGGGAACACTTAAAACAATTATTTGCGCTCCGATTTATGCTGAAGGCAAGCTTTTTGCCATAATCAATGTTGCCAGTATGCGCAATCCTGATTATACAAGAGATGATCAGAACCTTTTGGCAACCTGCGCCGATATTGCCGGTCTGGTTATGAAAAATGCCAAACTGTATTCTGCAACTATGGATGACCTTGTTTCGGCTCAACAGCTAAGTGAAGATCAACTTAAAAGAAATGAAGAGCTCAAGGGTAGTTTGTCAAAAATCGTGTCTCCAAGCGTTGCCGATATGATTATGGCTGATCCCTCCGGTTTGAAGCTTGGGGGAAATAAATGTAAAGTTTCCATGTTCTTTTCTGATATTCGTGGCTTTACCAAAATGTCGGAAAACATGGATCCAACTGACGTAGTTGAACAACTTAATGTTTATTTTACCAGAATGACGGATATTTTGATGGAACTTGACGGAACGCTTGATAAATATGTCGGCGATGAGCTTATGGCTTTGTTCGGTGCCCCGGTTGCCCGGGAAGATGATCCGATTCGGGCTGTTTTATGTGGAATCAGAATGCTTGACGCTTTGAGAGATCTGCAAAAAGTCTGGGAAAAAGAAGGAAAACCAATCATTACCATCGGAGTAGGGGTTAATACCGGAGAAGTTACGGCCGGTTACATGGGCTCTGAAAAGCAGCTTTCATATACGGTTATTGGCGATAACGTCAACCTTGCCGCTCGTGTTATGTCGGTGGCAAAGCCTATGCAGATGTTTATTACCAGGTCTACCTACGAAATAGTTAAAGACTATTTTATTATCGAACAGCGTGAATCTATCATGGTTAAAGGTAAGTCTATGCCCATCGAAATTTTTGAGGTCATGGGGGTTAAGCCCGAGGCTGACATGAGCCAGTTCCTCAGCCATGAAGGAGGAAAAATCGCTGGTGCAGATTCTGCTGCTCAAGCCGAAGAAGATCGCCCCGTTCGCAAAGAAGAACCGCCCGCAGAAGGCGATATGAAACAAAATATTCAGATAGATGACAAGCCCAGAGTTGTTGAATGCCAGAATTGTGGCACCGAAAACGACATGCAGGAAAAATTCTGTACAAAGTGCGGGATGCCCATTTTCTGATTGGGTTTTTCTCAGGGGGGTAGCCAAATTTTCAAATTAAATGTACAATATAAAAAAATCATAATGTTGGAGCTAACGTGAAAAAACTCGTTTTTCTATCTGTTATATTAACAATGTTATTTTCTACCGTACAATTAAGAGCGGAGCTTTCTTTAGAGGCCATGCAGACGATAGAAGAAATGAGAAATCGTCTTTATCCACAGAAAGAGGATCCCGAGACAGAGTTGATAGAATCTGAGTCCGTCGATAATAGAGACTATGTAGTCGGAGCCGAACTAAGCCGGGCTTTGAAGCGGCTAAGGTCTGTTCTGTATTCATCAGATAATAACGATGATTATATTCATGAAATTAAAACCTCTACAGACAGTCGCCAAAAAAAAAGAATTTCGAGAAAAAACAGGGTTTCGGTCGATAAACCAGAAGATGCTGACTTGTATAATACTGTTGAAGTTGAAAAAGATGAAATAAAAAATGAACAGGACAATGAAGCTGCTGATTATAAACCAGGCGAAAGCTTGCGCAAGTCTCTGGATAAAGTGAAGAAATCTCATGAGTCTGTTGATATTCATTCTTTTGAAATGGAGGTAGATTCAGGTTTTGCAGCCGAGCCGGGGCATTTTGAGGGGGGATTGCGACCAAAGGACTTTGACGAGGTTGATACCGCAGCTATCAGCGGTTCTAAGCCATCTCCTTCTACAGATGACAGTTCGGAAAATAATGTTGAGCAGTCATTAAAGTCTGCTGAAACAGAAAAAAACGAAAAGAAGAATTTCGAAATTAATCGTAAGCTTGAGAAATACGAGTTCCACATGCCGAGCAATTATCGCATAATTGTACGCTGATTTTGTCCTGGGCCTGTTGGCCGGGAGGATAGATAAATGAAACTAAGACTTTCAAAAGTTCTCGCAGTTGTTCTGGTCTTTTCGTTCCTTGCCAGTTGTCCAGGTATAAATGAATCTATTGCAATTTATGCCCAGGAAGCCACATCCACAGCAGCCCAGGATCCGGCTGCCGGCCAGAGAAATACCGACGCTGCAAATCCTTTTTCTGTAGATGCGCAGGTCGAAATCGACCAATCTTCGGTTGACCAGGAAAAAGCAGAGACTGAAGCTGTTTCTCAGGCCCGGGAAGCCGTTTCTGAACCCGAAAAGAAAGAGATGGGCCGGATTGAAAAGCTGGCCTGGACAATTGGAAAAGCATTACTGCCTACTATCGCAGTTATGGCTTTTGGCGCGGCTGTTGTTTGCCCTCTGGCCTGGGTGGTTGTCGGGTCGGTGTTTATTGGTGCTGCAACAGCCGGAATTACTTCTTTTGCTTATGAACGGCGGATGAACCAATTTCGTGAAGAAGGCAAAAAGAAAACCTCAGATAAAGTATGGCGTGATGTAACTATCGCAGCAGCCGTAGAAGGGGCCTTAGCACCGTTCTCTTTGTTGTCGGCCGGTTTTGTTAAAGCCATTGGCCCTACTACTGTTAAATCAGTGCTGAGCGCAGCGGCAAAAGTCGGTGCAACTCAGTTTATCGGTGGCACAATCTCTAATGTAGCCAGAGGCGCCGTTACCAATTTATGGTATGACCATTATTATAATTATGACGATGAAGAGAAAGAGCTCAAAGAGGAACTCAAAAAGCTCAATCAAAGAAATAATCTGAGTGAAGAGGATAAACTGAGGGTATCTGAAATACTAAAGCGTCTTGATAAGCTCGAAGGCGAAAGATATACCCTGAAAAATTTCATCGACGCCGAAAGAAAAACTGCTGTCACCGCCGCGATTTCCGGTGTGTTGGGTGGTGGTGCCACTCAAATAGCAGGAAATACAAAATGGGCAAAAATTGCTTCCGATAAGCTTTTTCACTCCCCGAAACAGTCAGGGCTGGTAGCTCGTGCGGTAGTAAGTAATCCCTTTGCATTTATTTCAGGCTCTGCCAATGCGGTTCTACAGAAGAGAGAGATTGATACCGAAATCAGCAGATGCAGACGTTTACAAAAACAGTATCCCGAAAGCTCTCCTGCTCATGCTTATTATGAAGATAAAATTGCAGGCTTGGAGTCAGCAAAAGAAAAAATAGACCTTATTAAATCAGGAACAGACTCAATGGTAAAAAACCTTGCTGTTCAGTCGGCCGGGTTAACTGTTGCAGTTGCTAAAGCCCGGTTATGGGATCTCCCAAGGGCTAGAAGAGAAGTCGTTGACCAGAAAGTTAGAGAAAAAATACCTGAATGGCAAAGGGCAAAGCAGATTAAAGCTAAAATTGATGCCAGGAAATCTACACCACCTAAGCGGAGCGATTTTAGATCGCGATCTGAATACTTCAAAGCTATTTGGTCTCATCGTAAAGAAATAAACAATCTTGAAGATCAATACAGGGCAGCAAAAGTTGTTGCTGTTGCTGCCGAAGAGACTCCGGAAGGGCAAGCGTTAAGAAGTGGTATCGAGGCTGAAGTCAATGCTGACATTGCCCTCAGAAGAAGACTCGATCTGGCAAAATCTATTGGCGATGAAGCCTACATTGAATTTAAAGCCAAAGAAATCAAAAAACGTCTTGCTGCCGAAGGCAAAACTCTTTCCGATGGTGAAATCAGGCGGCAAGCCATAGATGAATTGCGTAGTGAATACGGGAAAGCAGCAGCAAAAGATGCCGAAGAACTGGCAAAAATGGAAGAAAGGCTTACCCTGAGAAAAGACATTAAAGAACTCAAGGGCAAAATGGTTACCGACAAAAACGGAAAAAAATATGTCGTTCTTGTTGACGAACAGGGTAACGAAAGATATAGACGTCCGTTAGAGCAGGCTAAAACTACCTGGCTTGATAAATTCTTTAAAAAAGATCCGGCAACACGCGAGCAGGGGCAAATTACGGCAGCTCATCGAATGGCCAATGCTTCCGGGGCAATGGTTAAACCTTCAAAATACAGATCTGTTTATGTTGATATGAAGGTTAATGAATTGAAAGCTCAAGGCTATACCAATGCGCAAATTAATTCTCGAATGCCCCAGATTGTTTCAGAGGCAGACAGGTCAATGGTAGGAACTTTTGGCGGCAGCTGGCAATCGGCTGCACGGTCTGAAATGCTCGCTGCCGGCTTGTCGCGGGCAAAATACAATAATGGTGAACCACCTGATTTCGAAACTATTTTCGATACTTTTGAGTCTACCGCCCAGGCTAAAATTGTGGCTGAATTTCAAAAAGAACTGAACAACCGTGCAAAAGAATATGCACTCAATCCCTTAAAACAGAAATTGACCGGTGGTAAAAGCGACAGCTTTACTCAGAAATATGTGAATGAAATTCTTGACCGTACTTTTAAAGAAACTGTTGAAAAAACCACCAGAGAAAAGGTTAATGATGCTTATGAAGGCGTTGATGGAACCGTAAAAGAAGTTGTTACTGAAGTTACCCATGATTATGATGGAGATGAAACTGATCCGGACGGCGAAAATCAGGAATAAATTTGCGAATACTTGCCTTAATCCGGTTAAAATGTTTAAACTTGACCGATGAAAAATAAATCGGGAGTATTACCGTATTTTGCATGGCCTCTGCTTTTGCTGTTGGCTGTCGTTTCTATTCTATTGCTTTCTATTTCCGGTCCAGAGACTGGAAAAGTTAGTGTCCCTGTTCCGCCCCATCTGTATTCTTCCAGTTCCCAGTTAATCGGAACGGGAAACAAACTTGGAACATATTACCCCGCTGGTCACATACTTGCCGACTGGTTCAACAGCAATCTTTCTGATTCCAGCGATAAGGTTTTCAGAGGTATCCAGACCAATGGTTCTATTGATAATATAAAGCTTCTTCAGGATGGAAAAATTCTGCTGGGCATGGTAGAAAGCAGAATTGTAGCCGAAGCTTTTAAAAAGCAAAAAGACTCGCCTCTGAGGTTGATATGGCCCTTATGGCCCGATGTGGTTCAGCTGATAAAAAGTAAAGAAAACGCAGATCAAGATTTTTTAAATTTGCAAAGAGGTTTTCCCGGACAAAAGAACTCCTCAACCCATAGAACTTCCAGGGAGATATTTTCATCCTTTGGTAAAAATCTGGGCGAGGTTAATCTTATGCCCGACATGGTATTATCGAGGCTTGCAGACAATAAGCTTGATTTTGCAATGATCCAGGCGGGAATTCCAAATAGAACCGTGTCTGATGCTGTAATTTTTCACCGGTGTTCCTTGGTTAGTTTTTCGGACAGCCAGATTGAGAAGCTTTTAACCAAAGTTTCCTCTTCTCGACCGTTTATAATTCCCGCCGGTTATTATGGCGAACAACAATCAGAGGTGCAAACTCTGGGTATTCCCAATGTTCTGGTAGCCAGATCAGATATGGCCAGTTCTACTGCAGCATTGATAACCGAACTTCTAAGCAGGTCGTCGGTTTCACTGAAAATCCGCCATCAGGCATTCGCTGATGTGCCTTCATCTGCAGCTGAAGCTCTGAAAATATTACAGAACATAAAGGTTCCGATACATAGCGGGACAAAAAGCTGGTTGGATAAACAGCTTGAAGAACAGAAAAATTCCGATTCAGAGGTCATCAAGACAGAACAATGAGGCTTAACCAGGCACACAAGAGCAACAAGTTTCGATCAAAAAGCGGCATAGTTTTGTTTGTCGTGCTTGGTGGAATTTTTGTACTTACTATTCTGGTATTGTCATATAACCATCTTGTTCGTGGCAAATTTAACGAAAATCGCGAAATATTGACTCATATAAGAGCTATGAAATGTGCACAGGCAGTTTCAAGATATATTGTTGCCAAGATGAAGGCAGATCTTGGCGATGCAAATAGCGTAGAAGAAAATTCTCCCGGTAATATTTTGCGCACTATTGTCTTTAAAGAAAACAATCCCGATATAATTTCAGACAAGTTAGAAGAAAAATGGCTCGATAAAATTGATTACGACGATATGGCGCTCAAACTTTTGGCTGGTTACACTCTCGAAGACTTTTCAATTAATACTGAGGTGAAATTTTCAGATATTGTTCAGCTAAAAGAGCACCAGGAAAATGGTGAGTTCTTTTTCAACTTTGAAAAGGCCGGTAAGATGGAGGTTTTTGTCAGCGTTGAAATAAATGGTGCGCTCGAAGAATGGTCTGAAATAAGACCTTTTAGAGTTATAGTGCCTTATCCGGTACCATTAACCAAATTTTCTCTTTATGTCCGTCGGGCAGTTAACAGTACTGACCCTGTAAGATACAATACCGTTGCTATCGATTCATCCTCAAATGGAAAAGTTGCTGGTGGTTCTGCTGCACGTCCCTTTGTTCTGAATAATGGTTTTCAGGGCGAAAATTACAACAGAGAAGCCGATATATGGAAAAAACGAGGCTGGGTTTACCTTGGTGGCGGCAACGTTCTTTTGAATCGTGCGGCGGGAAATACAAACTATGGTCAGCGTTATCACTCTTATTTTCCTGAAGCAAATATGCCTGTTGCCCTTGTTTTACAGTTTCCCGGCTTCAGTCCCTTAACTGTTGGCAGTAAAAATCTTGTTTTTCGTATGGCCAGGTGGGGCTTTTCAAAATCTATGCTTAGTGGCACTTCAGCAGAAATGTGGAAAAACATTCTCGAGTGGCAGCTTGCCAACCATCCGCCATCCAGTCAGAAAAGATGGTGGCTTAGTTCATCTCTTCATCTTTTCGGTAAAGTTGGCAATTCCGATGCAGAACGAAATTTAAGTATTACCAGAGTATGCGGCAAAGTCTATGATCGCTTTATCGAGGTCGGATACATCGTTCCCGAGGGGAATGGCGAAGCTCCTGTCGGTGCAGTGATCGGTCTGAATAAAACAGAATTTAATAAGGCAAGCCGTAAGCCTGGCAGTTCTTTGCCCCAGTCCGCTGCAAATGCGGCTTCTTCTTTTACTACCGATACCTGGGTAGATAATGAGTTGATTTATTTGCCGGTTTCGCCTGAAGCAAGGCTGGGGGTCCCCGACTTTCGCGAGCTGGAAGATTTTTTTAAAAATCTTCCCTATCAAAGAGGCTCTGGAAGAATAAGCTATAATAAAATTATGAGCCGGGCAGATTTTTCACCTTACCATGAATCCTATAATATGATTGCCCAGTATGCTAAAAATTCACAAAATATTAATCTTCCACCACTAAGTGTGGTTCCCGAAATTGATACAACCGATTTTGCCCTTGAAGTTCTCGATCACGATTTAAGTGCTTTGCAAATTCCTGAAATTGTAACCGATGATTCTCCTTTAATGGGTATGAACAAGAGAATTTGTTATGAGATACAAGCACAGGAAGGAGAAGATTTAAAGCAAACATTGAAAACAAATTTTTGTAATCCTTCTAACAATGATTTTCAACTGGGAAATTCGGTGGTCAAGGTTGCAGATAATGGTGAAGGTCTCCAGCTCATGAATAATATGGGAGCTGAAAGCGGCGGAACTATAATAGTCGAAGATTCATTTACAGTTGGCACTTTTCGCAAGGTATCTTCACCGGAAAAATCCCCTTTGGTCCTTATGTCGGAAAAGGGTTCTATTAGTGTTAACAACAAAGGGCAGCATCCTACTCTGGCTTATTTAATAGCTTTAAATAAAAATAAAGGTCAGGTAAAGCCGGTTGATGCAGGACTCCCTCTTAATCTAATCGGAGGTATAGCTGCTACTGATCTCGATCCTCAGCAAATAAAAGGGGGCGGGCAGCTTTATTATAATCCGAGCCTTGATCCGGTCGCAGATAACTTCTCCCGCCACATTGGGGTGGTAATAGGCCCGGCAGGAGGCAGCCAATGAATAATAAAGGCATAACACTGCTTGAAGTTCTTGTTGCGGCTGCAATAATGGTAGCTGCTATGGTACCGCTATGGGGATTGTTGGGAACTTCGCACCAACAGGTTGTTGTTTCTGCCGATGAGGTTCGTGCCAGTCAGTTGGCAAACGAAATTCTCGAGCAAATCGAGAATTCAGACTGGTTGCCTGATCCCGGGCAGATAAGTTTCAACCCGGTAAAAAATTCGAGTGTTTCTGCAGGTCCTTCTGGAAAAATCTCACTAAAAATTGGAGAATTCCCCGATTATATGAAACCCCAGGTAACGCTGGATGTAGAAAAATATCCCGCAGATGCGGTTAAGGCTGGTAGAATATTGGAGCTAAAACTCAGCTATCAGCTTAGAGAAAAAGTTGGAAAAGAGGTTAAGACCTATCAAATTTCGACCTTTATCGCTAATAACTGAATCAAGGCGTTTAATTGGCAGTCGCCGGGCTTTTACCTTTGTCGAATTGCTAATCAGCATGGGCATCGTTGTCTTGATTGCCGGCGGAGTGATTATTGCCATGTCACGCGGTGCTTCAAATGTACATCGTGGTAGTTTCAGTGCAACTGCTTCCAATCAGGCTGCATGGATTGTGACCATAATGAGGCGGGATATTGCTCGTTCAAATGTTGACAAAATTATTTTTCAACCTGATTCCGGCGATAAATGGACAGGAACCGGTAGATTTGTAGTCGAAACAAATGACGGAACCAGAATTGATTACAGCATCAAGGAATCTGGTGATGCCAGGATTTTTCAGAGGCTTAATCGAGCTAACAGCAGAAAAATTCGATTGGGCTCCGGTTTTTTAAACAAGATGGAAATTCAGCAAAAAGAAGATTTCTTTGCTATTAATCTTTTACTTATTGATCCTATGGGTAAAGCGGTCGATTTTAAATGGAATGCGAGGATTTTTCCGCCGGTACCCGCTGGTGTCGATAAATTCTGGAAACCGGTTTCAGAAATAGAATGATGAATAATAGAAATTACAATTTAAAGAATTTTTTAAGTCTGTTTATGTTGATAAGCTTACTGCTTGTCGGGTGTGGAGATAATTACGGCTTCAATCGCCTGAAAAATGAAGCTGAGAAGGCCTTGCAGAATAAAGAATACGAAAAGGCGAAAAAGATTTATTCGCGTATCTATCAAAAAGAAAAAGAAAGTTCAGATGAGTTTTCTCAAACTGCCTGGGCTTATTATCGATTGGGTGTTATTCATGAACTCACCGGCAAAGTTAAACTGGCTAAAGGTTACTATTGGGGTGACCAGATAGAAGATGGATATTATGCCCGCGACCCGAGAGTCGAATGGCTCGCTAGAAACGGTTGGCAATGGCTTGATCAGAATAATCCCCCCCGATCCTTAAAAAAGATTCTTGAACTCGAACTCAGGCTGAAACCGCCTGAGAAGCAAAAAATAAGAACCAAAAAAGAAATAAAAGTAAAAAAGAAAGCTGAGCCGGATTTTAAGCCGGTCAGCTTTCCTGATAATCAACCAACCAGAATTTTTAATCGTTCTTTAACTCCACCGCCACCGGGCACTCCAGAGCCGTTCAGAGTTTTGTATTAGTTTATTTTTTGCTCGTTTCTTTTTTTACCTTGAATCCTATTGGTGCCGATTCTTCGGCCGGTGATTCCAGAAAAATATCAAGTCGTTCTTTGAGATTTTTCAATGCTATGGAATAAAGATATTCGCAAAAATCTTCAATCCCTTTATCCTTACTTTTGAATTCTTTTTCATCATCTAATATGCTGAAGTGAAACTCATCCCCGATTTTTTTGAAAAGAACGATGAAAGTGAAGAATTTATCCTGAATGTCTTTATCATTTACATTCAGCGCGAAACCAATCAAAGCGGTTCCGTTTTCGGCAAATTCAGTATCAAAAACATCACCCTGAAGAACGTGACTTTTAAAAACAAAGCCTTTTGTAGGCTGAAACATGAAAACTTTGGTTTCAGGACATTGCAAATAAGCAATTAAAGCAGTTTTTAATTCCTGAACAAAATCTCTGCATTCTTTTCGATATAAGTTACACTCTTCTACGCCATCGTCATAAGCGCGGCAAAGGTCTTTATAACGGTTTTTCTTTGGCATCCTTTTCCCTTTCTGTTTTATCATCGTTTTCAATTACATCAATTATTGTAGCATTTTCAATTTCGTTTGCCGAAGGGGTGTCTGTATTTTCATCGTTTTTTTCCCGTGGTTGATCGTTAGAAGCTGTGCTGGTGGTGCTATAAAATTTGAACTGTCCGTTTTTTATTGATTCTTTGAAATTCTTAATAAGAATTTTGGCAGCGATCGATCTGAAAAATGGAATAATGATTAAAAAGCCGAGAAAATCTGTTATAAAACCCGGCACACATAAAAGTACGCCGACAATCAAAAGAAGCAGAGCTTCAATGGCTTTCTCGGCAGGAATTTCACCCTGATCAAGTGTTTGCCGTATTTTTGCCAGAGTGTATAAACCCTGTTGTTTAACAAAATATCCGCCAAGAATTCCCGTTACTACGCAGCAGGCCATGGTAAAAATAATGCCTGTTCTTTGAGCGACAAACAATAGCAGAGTTACTTCGCTTACAGAAAAAAAGGTAACTATTAAAAAAAAGTAAATTATACAGCCCATAGTTTAAAGAAGGGCTTCCATTTCAGCAGCAAGACCGGCATAGACCTGCAGGTATTTCTCTTTTTTTTCTTCTGATTCAGCTGTGTCAATTAAAAGTGATATTTCTCTCATTTGTTCTTCAAGTGTTTCTTTTCTTTTACGTTGTTCAGGCGAGAGGGAAGGGGAATTTTTAAAGGGTTTTGAAGAAACATTGTAAGAGTAATCTTTCTCAGGTTCTGTCTGTGAATTTTGTGTCCCTCTGGGGACTGAAACCTCACTCGGGGGGGCAAAATTGTCTTTTATAAGTGCCACGCCGGGAAAAGCAGGTTTGCTTTCATTTTGTTTGCTTTTATTAGCTAAGCCTTTTTCTAGAAGTTGTTTTGCAAGCTGCTGCTCAGAAATATTCTCTTTTTCTGAAGCTTCTTTTAAAGACTTGAGAAGTTCCGGCGAAACTTCTATTTTTAACTCATGAAAAACCATTTAAATTACTTTCTGTAAGCATTCTCTATTTTAGTCTTTAAATGGTCAAGTCTTTTTCCTAAGTTTTTGCATTTTTCGAAGGCTTGCGCTTTTAGAGATTCCTGATATTCGGAATAAAGTGCTTTGTATTCCTGCATCATAGCTCTAATTTCAAACCCGCCGTTTGCTTCTGTATCTGAGAAAGTTTCAGCAGAGTCATTTTCAATTTCGCTGTCTGTCATGGCTGCCGAAGCACTTGTCACAGGGCTCGAAGACTGATATTCAGGTATTACGGGGGCGTTGATCGTGTTTGTTTTTGGTGTCTGTTGGATATATTCTTCGTGGGGCAGCCCTTCGCCGGTAGGCATAGCCGTAGTAGGCGGCTGTGGGTTTTTGTTCGGGTCTTTTCTGAAAAGATTTAAAATTTTGCCGGCAATAACATTTCCTATAATGCCGCCCACAATACCACCGATGGGGGGTAAAATTGCCGAACCTATAATCGAACCGGCATACCATCCCAGACTGCCTACCATCATTCCGGTCCAGTCAAAATCTTTAAAAAAGTTTTTAAATCCTTTTTCTTTGTTTGTAACACCTTCTGTTGCGCGGCCAGCTATTTCGCCACCTACAAAAGCACTGAAAGTGGGAACAAAGCCGGCAAGCATTCCGCCTACAATTGGTATGGTCGAAAGCCCTGCGGCCACAACACTTCCGGCGGCATAACCGGTGGTCCCGCCAAGTGACCTGGCAGCGAAATCTACCGTTGCCATAGACTTTACTACACTAAAGAAATCCGGCTTTTTCTTTTCTTCGGCGCACTCAATTAAGTGGAAAGTAAGGTTAATGCCAAACTTTTGCAGAAACCAGTTGAAAGAAAACATGCCATCGAATGCGCTGCTGAACTTATTACTGGAAGCTTCAGACTTACTTGCTCCTGCAAAACCCGCATATACCTTGCCGGTTGTAAGAGCAGGCGAAAATAACTGCAGAGTTAATGCAAGAACTAATACAATCGAAATAAACCGCGTTGTATTAAGCTTTCTTCTATTTATAAGCATCTTTTTCAACCCTCTAAGCAAAAGTTTCATTCTTAATTATAAGGAAATTTCTATTTGACGCAATGTACATTATCGGGAGATGCTTTTTGTTGAAAATTAGTTTAAGATAAAGATAGAGAGCTTACAGATGTTGGAATATTTTCCCGATCAAATAAAAAATGCATTAAGAGAGCTGCAGAAAGGTTACTTTATTCGTCTGACAGCAATTTTTGCTGTTGGTATTTTAACCATCTGGAATTTTTTCGCCGGTTTGATGGCTCTTGTATTGCGTCAGCTTAAATTTGAATCAATTGATATTACCGGTTTCGCTTTTTCCGGAATTTTGATTTCTTTACTTCTGGGTCTTTTAGCCGCCTATAGAAAAAGAGTTTCAGTTAAAGAGGCAATTACCATTCTCGATGCTTTTAACAATACGGGTGGGCTTTTGCTTGCCTCATGGGAAACCGGAGACTCGAGCTGGATAAATAAAATTTCAGGAAAAATAGTTGCCCCGCCTCTTAGACTGGGTTTTACCAGAAGATTGCTTTTGCTGTTGCTTTCTCTGGTCTTTTTTCTTGCCGGTTTGTTTTTGCCGGTAATAAATTTCGCTTCCTTGAATAATCCGCCAATGAACTTAAAAAATTTCAAACAAAAAGCCATGCTCAAAATTGAAACCTTAGAAGAAGAAAAGCTGATTGAAGAAAAAAAAGCAGCAGAATTAACAAATACTTTAAATAATATCAGCAAAACAGCGAACAAAAATGATCCCTCTGATACGTTTGAAGCATTTGATCGCCTCGATGAAAAAATGCAGAATATCGGCGATAAGGCAGTTAAGAAGGCCGCCGAAAAAATGGAGGAAATGAAAAAACTGCAAAGTTTGAGCGATAAATTGAAAAACTCTGATAAGTTGGATTCAAAAGCTTTTGAATCAGCATTGGAAGACCTCAAAAAAAATCTGCAAAATTCAGCCTTAAAAAAGAATATGCCCGCGAAGACAAGTGATCAAATGGATAAAAGTCTTAATAACCTTTCCGGTAAGGCTTCCGAACAGCAACTTTCTAAAGCAGTAAAACAGCTTCAGTCTTATATTCAAAACGAACAGCAAAGAATCGATAAGATGATGCAGCAGCTTAAACAAGTTAAAATTATCGATCAGAAAACTTTTGAAAAATTAAAGCAGCAGGGTAAAATCAAGCCTGCAAAAGAAGGCAAAGGATCGAAAGGGCAAAAAATTATCGTAGCCCCTTCTGGCAATAAGGTTAAAGAAGCTTCTTCCGGTGGTTCTTCGTCATCGGCCAAATCCGGTAAATCTGGTGCAAAAGGTAGCAATAGCGGCAAGGCTTATGGTAAAGGCGGCATTTCAAGGGACGGTGGCTCTGCTCCGCTTGACTTCGATCGAAAGAGCTCTAAACATGGTATCGAATTTAAAGATGAAAAGTTACCCGATCCTCCTGCTGTTGGTTCTGCGATTTCAATTGGTATGGGTATTACAGCTCCTCTTGTCGAAGAACAATTAACCTCAGAGCCGAGTTCGGAGACTTTTAATTCAAAAAAAGCAAAAAAGACCCATAAAAGCGATCAAATCATTTTGCCCCGGCATCGAAGTGCAGTTAAATCATTTTTTGACCGCTAATAATCTTCATGGAGTAATAAATTGATGGAAGCAAAAAATAAACTGGTAAATGAAAACGAAATAAAATCAACTGCCGAAAAATGCGCAAAGGTTCTTGAACAGCTGGATAAAATAATGATTGGCAGGCCCGAATTGCATAAAATGGTTCTTACTGGAATTTTGAGCCAGGGGCATATTTTGCTCGAAGGATTACCCGGTGTCGGAAAAACAGCTCTGATTAAAGCACTTGGTGAACTTATGCAGCTTGATTTTAACCGGGTGCAGTTTACTCCTGATTTAATGCCGGGGGATATCCTGGGCGCTCATATTTTACAATTAAAAGAAGATAAAAGCAGAGAAATGCAATTTCAGCCCGGACCTGTCTTTACAAATATCCTGCTCGCCGATGAAATTAACCGTGCTTCGCCTAAAACCCAGTCTGCATTGTTGGAAGCAATGCAGGAGCGTTCGGTAACTTTGCTGGGAACAACAAGAAACCTGCCTCGACCATTTTTTGTTCTTGCTTCCCAGAACCCGATAGAACTTGAGGGAACTTATCCTTTGCCTGAGGCACAGCTTGACCGCTTTCTTTTTAAATTAGAAGTCAAAAATGCAGATGTAAATACTTTGAAAGAAATAATCTTTACCAGAAGGCATGGAACGCCTCCGGAGCCTGATTTTCATATTACCCATGAAGAGTTGAATCAGATATTTTCGGTTCTTGACCGCATCTATCTACCCGGACCCATAGCAGAATACATTGCCAGACTTGTTAACTCGACTGATCCTTTCTCAAATCAATCTAACGAGCTGGTTAAACAGTTTGTACAATACGGAGCATCGCCCAGGGCTGCCATTGCCGTTGCCGAAGCTTCCAGAGCAATTGCCCTGCTTGATGGGCGACCAACAGTTGGTTTTGAAGACGTCAAAGAAGTTTTGATACCTGCGCTGAACCATCGCTTGCTTCTCAACTACAAGGCTAAATTTGAAGGAATTACTACCAAAGATATTTTGCATGGTCTGATCGAGTCTGTTGTTGAAACAGAGCTTGAATTTGCTAACGATATAGAAATTGAAAAAAGAAATAACCGGGAAAGCTAGTATTCATGCATAAAAATTTTAAAAAACCTGCATTGATTTTTATTTTGTTGCTTCTTACTCTGGCCGGATCGATTTTAAGAGGGGCAACTTCTGTAGGAATAGATTTGAAAGGAGTCAATGTCTCTGCTGTTCCAGGTTTTGAGTTGAATCGAAATATGTATGGCTACAAATCGTTCAGGGTCAGGGTTGTTAATTCTTCCTCAGTTCAACATGAAATCGAATTAATTATGTCTTCCCGCTATAGCAGCAGCGAACTTAAACAAGTTACCCGTAAATTTATTATAGCTGCCAATGAAACACGTAATGAATCGATCTTTTTTCCCATGCTCGGTTTTAATACAAATGGATTGGAAGTTAAAGTCGACGGCCTGAGCGCTTCTGACAAACTTTTTGGTTACACAAACTTCCATAGAAATTATTATGGAGATGAGACCGCTCTGGTCGACAACAAAATTCCTGTAAGCAAGTTCAAGTCTATTTTCAATCGGCTTGAAATGAAGCAATTCGAGGGCGACGTTACCCAGTATAACGATAACTGGCTGGCTTATACTCCTTTCTCTTTATTGTTGTTTTATTCCACAACTCTCAAGCAAATGCCAAGTTCGGCTCAGAATGCTGTTTTTAACTATCTGCGCCTTGGCGGAGAAATGATTTTATTTGGAGATATTCAGCTTCCGTCGGATTTCAAACCTGATTATGATCTTCCTAATCCTTCTAAAATCGAAAACTTGAAGGCATACCAGGCAGGCTTCGGCAAACTGATAACTGTTCCGGAAGACTTTCTGAAAACAGTTGCAACTTCATCAGCCGTAGGCACTTCCCTTTTCCCGGAGCTTGGTGGTTCGCCCTTAAGATATGTGGCAAATTCAAAAGATCCTTTTAATAAATTCAAGAAATCAGAATTAGAAACGGTTTCAGCTAAATTGCTCATGATCTTGATTTATGCTTTTGCCCTTATTATAGGCCCTGTTAATGTTTATGTGCTTCATAAAACCGGGAAAAAAATCTGGGTGTTCTTTACTGTGCCTGTGGTTTCTTTAATTTGCTGCCTGCTTATTCTGGGTTATTATATGCTTTTTGAAAGATCGACTTTATTAATAAAAAAAGATTCTCTGACCTTTCTTGACGAACGTTACAATCGAGCTTTGACTCTTGGTTCATTGGCTGTTTTCTCTTCTGCTAATCGACCTTCCGGCTTTAATTTTACTTTTGATACCGAAGTTACGCAGATGAAACGAAGGTCATACAGAAACAGAGATGGAAATAAATTTATCAAAATCGATGGGACTCAGCATTTTGCCGATGGCTGGATCAGGCCGAAAATTCCGCTATATCTTCACTTACGTAAGATGCAAACCAGTAGAGAAAGGCTGGAAATCGAAAAAGTAAATGGGGGATACAAAGCTTTAAATGGTCTGGGAGCTAAAATAAAAGATGTTCATGTGAAAACTGCAGATGGAGGCTATTATAGTTGTAAAAACCTGGCTGCCGGTCAGACAGGTACCCTTCAGCCTGAAACAATGGCAAAAGCATCCTGGGTAGAAGATTTGCCTGAGATTTATCAAAAAGGTTGGCAGAAAATGGCTGAACAAATAATAAATAATCCATCCAGTTTTCTTCAAAAGGGAATGTATGTTGCAGTTTTAGATGGCACGCCGTTTCTTAACAAGCATTCGTTCGAAAACGAGCCAGTGCACCGGCGGTCTATAGTTATTGGGGTTATGAACAGTGAGGACCTGCAATGATGCTACAAATAAGAGAACTCAATAAAAAATTTGGCAATCTGTCGGCTGTAAAAAATTTGTCTTTTAATATTCGTGGTGGCGATATTATTGGTTTTGTCGGACCGAACGGTGCAGGAAAAACAACCACCTTGAGAATTCTGGCAACTATTGACGAGCCAAGCAGTGGCGATGTGATTTTAAATGGCGACTCTATTATAGATAATCCCGAGCATGGTCGCGAAATGATTGGCTTCGTTCCCGACGGACTTCCGATTCATGCAGACATGAATGTCCATGAATATCTGGATTTCTTTGCCAGAGCATATGGAATTAAATCAAATGTTAGAGAAAAAGTAATTGACGATCTTGAAACCTTTACTAATTTACAGGATAAAAAAGACAAACTGCTTGCTTCTCTTTCCAAAGGGATGAAACAGCGAGTCAGCATCGCAAGAGCGTTGATAAATGATCCTGATTTTATATTTATGGATGAGCCCGCTGCCGGTTTAGATCCGCGTGCAAGAATCGAATTGCGCGAACTGCTCAGGGTTTTGTCCGGACAGGGTAAGGGGATACTTATCAGCTCTCATATTTTAAGTGAGCTTTCAGAGATTTGTAACTCAGCACTTATTATTGAAAAGGGTGAATTGTTGAAATTTGGTTCAATTGAAGATATTACCAACACTGCCGACAAAACACGAAAAATTATAATCAGATCAATAAACAGCATGGAACGCCTGAGTAAGTTTCTTCTTCTCTATCCCGGAATTGAAAACCCGCTTGCAAACGGTAAAAACATTGAAGTTGATTTTGCCGGAGACGACGAAGGTGCTGCGGAACTACTTAAAGAGCTAATTGCTGATGAGCATAAAATTATCGAGTTCCGTTATAAGCAGCATAATTTAGAGTCTATTTTTATGAGTATTACGAAAGGTGAAGTTCAATGAGCCTTTTAAATAATTTTGTTAACAAGATCGATGACAATCTTAATCCCATTATTGTCAAAGAGTTAAGACAGGTGGTTCGCGGTCGATTTTTCTGGGGACTGCTGATCTTGTTTTTATGTTTTCAATGTGCAGTTCTTTCTTTGTCAATTGCTGACCAGGGAATGACTAACAGTAGTGTTGGTTCAGATACCCTTAATTTTTTGTTTATATTTCTCTTTCTTGGTTGTTTTGCCTTTATTCCTCTGCATACCGGGTTTCGCTTTGCCAGAGAGCGAAGCGAGAATACGGAAGAGTTGCTCTATATAACAACCATTACTCCCCGGGCAATAATAAGAGGTAAATTTATTGCAAGTCTGGCTTTTATTTTAATTATTTTCAGTGCATTTGCGCCATTTATGTCGATGACATTCTTTTTAAGCGGCGTCGATATGCCCTTGATGTTTCTGTTGCTTTGTCTCGGACTGTTTTTTTGTGCCGGGGCTACAATGATGCAGATCACAATTGGAAGTCTGGCTCATGATAGAGCTATAAAAAACGTTTTGCGCGGGGTGGCGCTGGTAGTTCAGCTTATTATGTTTTCTACTTTGATTTCTTTTACCAGTGATATGATTAGATTTGGTTCTGCAAGGCTGTTTGGTGCTTTAAATCCTGCTTATTCCATTATTACTTTAATAGTGGTTATTCTTGGTGCTATGTATTTTCTTTACCTTGCAGCAGCTTCAGTTATTTCTCCCGCCGGTTCCAATCGAATGAAGCCGATTAGAAAGTTTTTGACGTTTTTCTGGTTGATCGGACTTGGCATTGCTTTTTATTGGGCTGGATTTCAGCACAATTCTTTTGAAGTCATAATGATTTGGGGATTTTTATCTGTATTAATAATCGATTGCATGATTGTTATTTCGGTATGTGAGCGCGACACACTCAGTCGAAGAATAGCCGGTGAATTACCTGAAGGAAATTTTGCCAGAAGATTGGCCTTTGTTTACTCCAGTGGCGCTGCGGGTGGCATTGCATGGGCTTGTTTAATGGTGGTTGCCACTGCGCTTATTATTTTTATTTTGGCTTATCTGGTGCCGCTAACAGGGCATCCTGGCAGGCTTAAAGACGACTTTTTTGCTTTTACTACCGGCTTTACCAGCTATATTGTGGCTTATTCATTACTTGGTGCTTTTATTCGCAGGGTATTTTTAAGAAACCATCTTTCGCAAAGAAATACCTGGGTACTGGTTCTGATGGTGAGTGTCTTTTTTGCGCTGGCACCTTTATTTCTTGGCATCTTTATCGGGGCTGATTCAGAAATCCTTATGATGGGGAATCCCTTTGCTATTGGCGGTAAAAATAGAGAAACGGGGCTGATGTTTGCTTTAAGTCTTGCTTTGATTTCTTTTGTCGTCAATGCAAAATGGCTCTATTTTCAGGCTCGCGAGTATATAGAAGCCGGTCGAACAACTAAGTGAGGTTGATTAAATTTGCAAACCGGTAAAAATAATGAAATAGCAGATTTTTTTCAGAAAGCCGAATCGGCCGGACGAAGATTTTATTTGAATGTTTCTTCACGTTTTTCCAGCTCTATGGCCGGCAACCGTGCGGGTTTAAATACCGGGAATTCTCTTGAATACCTCGATCACAGAGAATACCAACCTGGTGACGACATTCGTCATATAGACTGGAACGCGATGGCACGCTTTGATAAGCCGACCGTAAAACTTTATCGCGAAGAAATAACTCCCCATCTCGATCTTTTAATTGATGGCTCGGCTTCGATGGATCTTGAGGGAACCGCTAAAAGTCGAGCTCTGTGGGGTATGGCGGCAATAATTAGAAGCTCTGCTCTGAACGCCGGGTATTCAATAACCTTATGGATAATCAAGGACCGTAGTCGTAAAATTGAACCGGCAAATCTACCATTTAATCAATGGCCTGATACGGAACTTGATTTTTGCGGCAATACCGGCGAAACGCTTGTTTCCTTTCCGGCCGCCTTTAAAAGGCAGGGGGTAAGAATTTTCTTAAGTGATCTTTTCTGGCAGCAGGAACCAATGACTGTTTTGCAGCATTTATCCCAGGGGGCAGCTTTTCTGGCTGTAGTTCAGGTGCTTGCTGACTTTGATATAAATCCTGAAATTTCCGGAAATCAACGTCTTATTGATCTTGAATCCAGACAGGCTCTTGAAGTCGTCGCCGATAAATCTTTGCTTGAAACATATCGCAATAACTTTTTACGTCACCAGGAATACTGGAAAAAGTGCTGTGTGAAGACTGGTACGGTTTTTACCCTGTGCCATGCTGAAGATTTTACTCAGAACTTGTTACCCGTTGAACTATTACGCAACGAATTATTAATGACCAGGAGTTGAAACTTTGCCTGTATTTATGAATCCGCTGGCATTTTATGCCGGTATAGCTCTTTTTGTTCTTGCCGGCATTTATATGTTTCGCAGGCGCTCGGCCAATACAAAAGTTTCGACTCTGATGTTTTTTTCGAATGTAAAAAGACCGGCAAAGGGTGGCCAAAAACTTACAAGACCTCAAACTCCTTTAATTTTGTTGCTTGAATTGATAATTTTGAGCCTTTTAATAATTGCTGCTGCAGACCCCAGAGCGATCAGCAGCAATAAACTTGTTCCTTTAATTATTGTCCTTGATGATTCCTGTTCCATGCAAGCCGGCAAAGATTCAAATGCAAGGCAAAAAGCGATCGAATTTCTTGATTCCAGTATTTTTAAGCGCGATATTTATAGAATTTCACTGATAAAAGCAGGGGTTCGCCCCGAGTTTATCGGTCGTCGTGATATGCATGGCGTTGAAGCTCGTCAATGGTTGAAAAACTGGACATGCTTTTCACCCCACGCCGATATAAATCAAGCGCTTCAGCTCGCCGCTGAAAGTTTCAGGCAGGATATACCAATAATGGTATTGTCAGATAGTGAAAGTAAACAAAAAACAGGCGAAAATATAATCTGGAACTCTTTTGGTAAGCCAATGGCAAACCTTGCTATTACCGATACAAGTAGATACGCGCTTGGCGATACCGACAGGTGCTTTATTGAGTTTACAAACTTTGCTTCACAAGCCTCCGAACTCAAAGCCGAGATTATCGATAGAAGCGAAAATACGGTTATAGATTTTCTAAAAATAAAAATCGGTCCGGGCGCAGTTAGAAGGGTTCGCTTCAATCTTGAGCAAACTAATTCTACATTACAGATTGTTGTAAAAAATGATGAGGTTGATTTTGACAATACCGTCTGGTTATTGCCGGTAAGAAAACCACCCGTAAGAGCTATGGTAGATAAAATGCCCGATTTTCCGGCTGAGTTGCTGAAAAAAACAATAAACTCCGCCGATAATGCGAGATTGGTTGATGCCAGTCCGCAGATCGTCTTTTCCAAAGCCGAACAAAGCGAAATAACCGATTTCGAGGCCTGGCAGTTTAACTTTAAAATTGCTACTGAACCCGTATTGCTACAAGGCAATATTGCCCTTGATCGAACCCATCCGCTATGCGAGGGACTCCCTCCAGTGGAAGCCCGTTGGGCAGTAGATGCAGATAATCCGCCTGCAGGCTATCCCGTATTATCAATTGGAGATATAAATCTGTTAAGTATTCTAAAAACAGATTCCGGTCGCACAAAACTGGTTATGAATTACACTCCTGATTATTCATCGCTGCATCAGGATAATTTCTGGCCGGTCCTTTTCTGGAATCTTTTCGACTGGAGACAAAAATCCGTTGCCGGTCCCGTTGAGACCAATTATCGCAGTGGCATGCAGGCAAAGTTGAATCTGGATGTTTCTATCGAAAAAATTATTATCGAAAAACCTGACAAAACCAAAGCTGAGATGCAGGTGTGGGGTGGGGCGGCAAGTCTCGATCTCTATCAGACCGGTATTTACTCGGTCAAGGCAGATAATAAGGAATGGCAGTTGGCTGTCAATCTTATTTCTGCTTCTGAATCTGATTTGCGCAATCTCCATACTTCGAAATTGTTAAGTGATATTAAGACTTCGCATCTGCTTAAGCATAGCAGAGATGTCCGCTGGTGGATGCTTTTGCCGGCTTTTCTTTTGTTGTTGCTTCATCAATGGCTGCTAAGTCGCAGGAGGCAGAGTTATGTTTACTGAACCTCACTGGCTTATTCTGTTATTACCGGCTTTGCTGGTTTTATTTCACCTGCAGATGCCTGATAAAAAGCTGTTCTGGCTCAGATTAATGATTCTGCTTCTGTTGATTGCCGCTTTGGCCGGTCCTCATATCAAATGGGCCAGCCGCGAAGGGGTAGTTTTAATGGTTGCAGATAGAAGTTTGTCAATGCCAGAAGATAATGACCGCAGTATCAAAGAAACTTTTGCGTCGCTAAGAAATAAAATGCCCGAAACCGGTCGTATTGGCCTTGTTTCTTTTGCTTCAGATGTTAGAGTCGATTCTGCCCCCTCTCGTTCTTCTTTTACCGGTTTTAATTCAATGATAGATCCGCAGGGTTCCAATCTATCCGAGGGCTTGGAAAAGGCCCTTGCTTTAATTCCCGAAGGAACCTCAGGGAAAATTCTCCTTATAAGTGACGGGCAATGGACAGGAAAAGACCCCGAAGCGGCTGCATTCAAAGCTGCTAAAAGAAATATTCCCATAGATTTTAGATTTTTAGCCAGAGAAAACCATAAAGACCTTGCGGTTACAAGCTTTGATCTGCCGGGGCTTTTAAATCCTGGCGAAGAGTTTTTTATTACGGCAGAAATTTATTCGCCCGTAAATCAAAGCGCAGAATTGCAACTTTACGCAGATGATAATCTAATTATTCGTTCTAATAGAAAATTAAAAAGTGGTAGCAACAGTATTGTTTTTAAACATGTCGCACCTGGATCATCAGTTGTCAGATACAGCATGGAAGTGAAGCCGGAATTGAACGATCCGGTAATTAAAAATAACAAGGCCAATGCAATTACCGAAGTTCATGGCCAGAAGCCTCTGCTGCTGATTTCTCAAGGAAAATCGCCTTATTTTGCCAGTTTCCTTGAAAATATGGGCGTTGATTTTGAACTTAAGACTCCGACAAATCTGCATTTAAATCTCGAAACTCTTGCCGGCTATTCAGGGGTGATAATCAATAATGTATCTGCCAATAACTTATCTTTGCATGGTATGCATGTACTTTCTGCCTGGGTTGAAAATATGGGAGGGGGGTTGATGCTTACCGGAGGAAAAAACTCTTATGGAACCGGTGGTTATTATCAATCGCCACTTGAAGAAGTTTTACCAGTTTCTCTTGAACTGAGAAGTGAACAAAGAAAACTCGCTCTGGCGCTTGTTGTTGTGCTTGACAGATCAGGGTCAATGGCTGCCCCTACAAGAGGAGGCAGAACCAAAATGGATCTTGCAAATATTGCAGCTGCCGAAGCTTTGAATTTGTTGTCACCAATGGATGAGTTTGGCTTGTTAGCGGTTGATACTAAGGCTCATGAGGTATTATCTCTCGAGAATGTCAAGAATAAGACTCAGATGCAAAACAAAATTCTTTCGGTTGAGTCGATGGGTGGCGGCATATACGTCTATGAAGGGCTAAGCAAGGCTGCAATGATGCTGAGTAGAGCAAAAGCAAAGACCCGGCATATCATTCTTTTTGCCGATGCTGCCGATGCAGAACAGCCCGGCAGATATTGGGAACTTTTAAAGAAAACTTCCAATGCCGGTTTGACTGTAAGCGTAATAGGCCTTGGAACCGAAAGGGATCAAGATGCAAATCTTTTGCGAAAAATTGCAAAAAGAGGAAACGGAAGGATATTTTTTACTCGTGAGCCGCGAGAATTACCGCGGTTGTTTTCGCAAGATACTTTTGTGGCGGCCAGAAGTACTTTTATCGAAGAAATTACTCCCATTGAGTCAACCGGGCAATTAAATGAACTTGTAGCTGATATGCCGGCTTTTGCTTCAGCGCTTGGAGGCTATAATGTTGTTTATTCAAAACCTGATGCTTCTCAGTTATTAATAACTTCAGACGAAAATCATACCCCGATTTTATCGAGATGGCATGTGGGGCTTGGTAAAGTTTGTTGCTATGCCGGAACTACCAGTCGGGAATTTTCCCGCCCCTTCGCTCAAACTCAACAGGCCGGCGATATCTTTGCCGCCACAATAGCATGGCTTGCTCAAGATAAAAGGCAGTTTATTGACAATATGCCGGTTACTCAGCAATTAGACAACGGACTGTGGAAAGCTACTTTACATCTTGACCCTGAAAGAGAGCGGGAATTTTTTAAGCAAAATCCTGAAATAACTTTACTAAGAAGTTCTGAAAATGAAGAAGTGAAAGAATATAAACTTACAATGCAATGGGACACGGCAGATTCTTTGAGCGCTTCAATGCAGCTGTCAGGAAAAGATGCTGTTGTTGGAATCGTTCATCTTGGCAGCAAAAAGAAATTGCAACTTTATCCAGTATGTATGCCTTATTCGCAAGAATATGCTCTGCCAAGGGTAGACGAAGGGTTAGAGAAGCTGGAAAAAATTGCCAGGATTACCAGAGGAGCTGAACAGATAGACCTGGGTAAATTCTGGAGTCAAATGCCAGAAACCAGACAATATAAGTCTATCGCAGACCCAATGCTGCTTCTTGCTTTGATATTATTTCTTTTTGAAGTTGGACACCGCAGAACGGCATTTTTGAATCTTATTTTTTCTAAAGCCTACAGAAAACAATATTCTGCAGACGCTTCCGGAGATAATAAAAAATCTGAAAGCAGTGTTCGCAAAACCAGCGCCAAAATTTATCAAAATGATTCAGGGTCTGGTATTAAAGATCAAAAGCAGCACCCGCCCGAGAAAGAAAATAAAAAAACTTTCTCTTCAGCTTTGCAACGCGCCAAAAACAAAGCCGGCAAAAGAACAAAATAACACCCCCCGGCTGGCGCAGATGAAAGTTGCGTTGGATTGAATATGAGGGTATTCTTTTTATGAAACGATTCTGGGAGTACAAATTATGAAATTGATCAAATCTGCAGTTTTACTTTTTAGTGTTTTTATCCTGCCGGCCTTATGTGCCGGGCAAAGTGAAATGCCTTACTGGAGCGAAGATCCAATGTCGCCGCCGCCACCGCCTCCGGGGTATGCCGAGCCGGTAGACGAAATTAGTCCTGACGACGATTATATGCCGGCGCCGCCTATGCTGCCGGCTCCGAATACACCGCCGTCAGCTCAATTCCGCCAGAAATACTCACAGGTAGATATGCCTGAAGGAAAAAAGGTTCAGGCAATTTCCCGCGAATTGTATTTGAAGCTTAAAAAAGTTATGCGTTCTGTGGGAACTTTTAGAACAGTTGTAAATAAACCGGAAAATGGTTCTCAGCTTCGTCGTTTGCAGATGCTGGTCGAGCATTCTACCAATCTGCTTGGTCTTGCTGATTTTCCTCCTATGAGTAGATTTTCCTCCTCATATTCCGATAAGGTTATTCGTGATCGTTCCTATGGTGCAGTTGAATACAGGCATTTTGGCGATTTTGACCAAAGATTGAATGGCTGGATCAAGCCGATTAAAACCGCTGTTTACCTCGATCTGAATTTCACCGGCAGAGGTAAAAGAAGAACTCATATTAAAGCCCAGATTTCCAGAGAAGGCACGCTTGAAGGGCATTTTTATGCCTATGGCTGGGATAAATATGGCAATAGCTGGGAAGTTAAGGGAATAATTGAAAACATGCTTTGTTTTGACAATGCTTTGCCTTACACCGGCAACATGAAAATAAGCGGAACTGATCCAAATGGAAAAACTGTGGCTCTTAATTTGAGGTTCCCGGTTAAAGTTGTGGGAAACGCAGTTCCCGAACAAAAAGAAATCCGGCATCGCCAGGGCGAGCCGGTTCATATTGGCAATTAATTAAGTTTAATTGAGAGAGAATTCGGGGGAGCGATTCTTAGCAAAAAGCAAAAGAATCGCTCTCATCGCATGGCTTAAATTACATCTCGCATGTGCGAATCCCCCTCCCTTTTAGTTTAACCGGCTCCTTATGCCCTTATTTCTTATAGCAGGCTTTGCTAAAGAGACGGATTCTTTAACTTTTCTCAGGCTTCGTTTTTCCACAGTCCATGAACGTTGCAATATTCTCTTACTGTGATAGGAGAATCTTTTACCGGGAATTCAGCTTCGGCAGGATTACCTGGTTTGAGGAACTGAAAGTATTTTTTATCACCGGCTATAACTTCAATCCATTCAATGTAATGCTTTTCTTCCATTGGATGAGGAACGCTGCCTACTTTAACTTTAATGCCATTGTCGGTTTTTTCGATTACCGGAACATGTTTTTCGGTAGTCTGGTCAGCAGTCTGTTCTTCCATCAATTTCATATCCTGGCCACAACAAACCAGAGCAGGTTTGCCGGCATGAACGACTTCAATAACGTTCCCGCAGATTTCACATTTGTAAATATTGTTTAGTTTGATCATCTTTGTCCTCCTGTTTTTTTCAGATCCGAATTTTTTATAGTTTTGACAGTATAGAGGGAATGTTTCTAAAGAGTCAAACTTATAATTTCTTTGTTTTTTATAGCAATTTTTTCTATAATGTGTACATTATTGTTATAAAAGAAAGATGAGGACGCAAATGAAAATAAAGTTATTTCTGGTTTTAATATTTTTTGGTTTTCTGGCTGCAGGTTATGCTGCAGAACAGATGCAACAGATTACTTTAAACGACAGCTCGACAATTATTGGCAAAGTTGTGGAGATGAAAAACGGTGTTTATGTTGTGAAATCGCCGACCCTTGGTGAAATAAGGCTTAAGCAATCTAATATAATTGCTATTCAGGCTGTCGATTCTCAAGGTTCACCCAATTCGTCCAAAAATTCCAATATACAAATTAGAGATGGTTCGCAAAACAGGATCAGCCCTGCCAGACAAAAATATAATCAGAAAATGAGAAATTCTGATAATTCCGGTCAGCAGACCCCTGCTCAAGATCAGATTAACTCCAGAGTAAGGTCAATGACTGCTGACGGTGACTTCCTGAATTCATTGATGGATCTGAGCCAGAATCAGAAAGTGATGGAGGTAATGTCTGATCCGGATATAATGGATGCCATAAGCAGAAATGATTACGAATATCTAATGAACAGCCCCAAAATGCAGGAACTGATGAATAGTTCCGAGATTCAAAATTTGCTCGGTGACTTTGAAAAATAAAATTATAAAAACTGGAGTTGCAATTGAGAGTTGGTAGAGGATTATTTGTTCTTTTGTTGTTGTTTGTTTGTTCGGCTGCCTTTTGTCAGACAGGATCAGTTACTGTAAATCCTTTTAAACAAAAAGTAAGAACGAGACATAAATATCTCGATGTAAAGACTTATCTTTTAGAGATTTCAGAAAGATTTAACTGGTCGTTGATTATGGATCAGGATGTAAGATCATCACTTAAGCGGGTAAAAGGCGAGACCGTAGGGCAGGTTCTAGGCAATTACTTTGCAGATACTGAATTTTCCTATAAATTGTGGAATAATTGTCTTTTTGTCGCTGAAAAAAACAGGCTTGCCAGCTTTTTTGAAAAGCTTCCGGTTGATGCAACAATGTTGCCCGATGGTAAAGGATCCAATATAAGACTTAGTGGTGTTTTTAGCGGTGTTCAAATTGCAGATTTCTGTAAAATTTTACGAAGAACCACAGGAGTCGAGATCAGGCCAGAGTTAGGTCTTAAAAAGAATCTTATGATTCGTCTTATTCAGATGCCATGGAAAACTGTTTTGATTGCCCTGGTAAGACTGAACAATCTTGAAATGAACAGGTCTGAGTTTTCTGTAGTAATTGGAGAAAACAAATAGCTGTCTTGCGTTAGTAAAAAAAACAAGAGCTTGTGCCGATAAAAAGTTCTATGAAAAAATCCGCCGTATTTTTCCTGATGCTTTTTGCAGGAATTGTTTTGTCAGGTTACAGTCACAAACCCAGGTCTGACTTGGCAGAATATAAGCGATTGCCCTTGAGTCGACGCGTTGACAGACTCGCGCAAGCTGGTAAAGATTTTTATTTGCGCAGAAAATATGAGCATGCTTTAAGCATCTTTTCCACTATTCTTGCCCTGGATGAAGACAACCTTGAAGCAAAAATGTGGATAAACAAGGTTAAAAATCGCTTGAATCGAGAGCAGAACGAAAAGAGAAAACAGAATCTTTATAAAAAATATGGTCGCCTTTATCCCGAAGAAATGATTTATCATAACTGGAATTGGGGCCCGACCGTAGGGCACTTTGAGGTGAAATATTCCGAGCCGAAACCCTATAATCCACCGAAACGAGAATTCCATCCGACTGCTTCCGATGAAGAGATAAAAGAACAAAAGCAGAAGGCTGAAAAATCAGGTAAAGCAGAAGATTACTTTGAGCTTGCAATGCGATATTGGTCCCGCAAAATGCAAACTAAAGCTTTAACGGCCTATTTTAAGGCCAAAGAAATTGATCCGCAGATTCTTGCGCGAGATGATGAATTGCTTCTGGCTAGCGCCATTGAAGATTCCCGTGAAAAAATTTCTGATGGTCAGGCCGGCGGAAAAGAATATTTTACCAGCGGTCAGCTTGGTATGATTCAGGGTGATCGGAAAATGGCGGTTAAACATCTTCTTAATGCCTCTGTTCTCGACCCGAATTTAAAAAGCGAAGTTTCCGGACTTATTGCTTCATTTATCGTTTCTCCTGCTGCAAAAGAAATTAGCGTTCCTCCCGAACTTTTCAGCTACAGGCAGGCATACGTTTATAATAATGACCAGGATATGCTCTATCTCCAGTTAACCGGTTTGCCTCGCGAGAACAATCTCATTTTTCCAGTTGATGTTGCCTTTGATCTTGCTGCGGTAGAAAAAATTGAAATTAAGTCTGATGATGCGGTATTTGTTTATGCCCTCCCCGGGATAGATGGGTCGGCCAGGCTGTGGTTTGCCGTCCCGCCCAAAAACAAGTTTGCAGAATATAAAATAAGGGCGATTATTTATCTGAATCGCGAAAAAAAGAAATGGCTCGATCTTTCAAATTACAGCATGCTTGAGGGGCAGCCGGATAACTGGGCTTATATTATAGGTTCAGAATTCAATTTCGGTGAACATGTCCCACAAGGGGAATACGAGAAAAACTTCGATGGAATCCAGGTTACCGGTTACCATCTCGCTCTAACCGATGGTAAGGGGCCTCAAATATCATTTTCCAATTTTACTGAGCCACTGCCTGGAGATGCCAATATATGGGAACTCATGACAGCCAATAGCGATGTTTTTGATCTGTAGATAGCAACACCTGTTTATTTAGAAATTACCTTTGCTTTCTGCCAGGCTTGAATCTTTTATGAATAATAGATTAAAATGGTGGTGTTACTTAAATCCAGGAGGATCAAATGCCAGTAATTACTATTTCCAGAGAACTGGGCTCTTCAGGAACCTATATAGCTTTAAAACTTGCTCAAGCATTGAATTGTACCTGCTATGATCATCAGGTGATTCATGAAATTGCTCAGAAACTGGGCAAAGATCAGGAACAGCTGGCGGATTTTGACCAGTCAACCTATAACCGCATCGGAGTATTTTTTCAAGAAGCTCTCGATAGTATTGCTCACGGAGGATTGGTCTTTCATCCTTTCGGAATTGGACCACTTGACTGGGAATCGGCTGAAATTTTCAGTTCTTATCCCAGAGACGCTTACAAAGAAAAAGATTATTTTGATGTTCTTAATCAGGTTATAAAAGATATTGCATCGGCTGATGACGCAATTATTCTCGGTCGTGGTGGTTCGCAGATATTAAAAGAGCATCATGACGCCTATCACTTTAGAATAATTTCAGATCAAGTTGATCGAGTCGCTCATCTGGTAAGAGAACAGGAAATCTCGGAAGAAAAAGCCGAAGAAATTATCAAAAGCCGAGATAAGGCTGCCTCAGGCTTTATTTCTGATTTCTTTGATGTTGACTGGAATGACTCGCATCAGTACCACATGGTTTTAAATACCAGCCGAATCAAACCCGATGCCTGTATAAAAGTAATTTTAAATTACCTGAAAAGAGATTAATTTTAACAATGTCTAAAAAACTTATCGGTCTTATAATGGTGATTCTTGGAATTCTTGCTTTTCACCTTCTGGGCTCTCAGCCTGAAACAACCGCCCTCTGGTCTGCTTCTATAGAAGAGAAAATCTATTCTGATCCTGTAGAGGTAGCCGGGCGGTTTGTATTGCTTGGCGGAAATAAAGGAAAAAGATATTACCATCTCTTTGAGGTCGATAAAAACGGCAAGGTAGCGGCAAAATCAGTAAAATTGCCGGTATTACCCTATCAGCCGATTCCTTTTGCCGATAAAGTTGTTGTAGTCGATAAAAGTAATATGGTTAGAGGCTTCTCGGTGCCTGGTCTTAAGCTGGAATGGGAATCAGGAACCATGAAGCCCATTGCTCTTAAACCTAAGAAACTTGACGATAAGTCTTTTCTCATATCTTCCGGCAGGCATGGTCTGTATTGTTTGAATGCAGACACCGGGAAGCCGGAGTGGGATTACCAGTTCCCCAAAACTCTGGTAGGTTTTGCTGCTGACGAAGTTTTAATCTGCATAACCGGCTATACTGATGTTGAAAATCCTGCCTGGAAAATTTCTGGTCATTCTGTTGTAAACGGTCAGGAGATGTGGGCGCTCGATGAAAAAGTCAGTGGCGATGAGCCTGTATTTGTTCAAGGATTTTGTGTCACAACTACAGATGAAGGGCAGTTGTTAGTTATTAAACAATCCTCTGGACAAGTGGTTTATAGACATCCTGCTAAAGGGCTTAAAGTTGCACAGATTATCGGTGACCGGGTGCTGCTTCTGGCAGCCGGCGGCTCTAGAATTGTCTGCCTTTCGCTTATGACTGGCCAGTCATGGACCACCACAATGAATTCCAGCTTAACCGGGGCGGCCAGATATGCCGATAAGCTTATTCTGGTTAACAAAAAAAGAATGAGGTGCGTTGATGTTTCTAACGGCACTCTCCATTGGAACCGAGGTCTTAATGATATCTATAACGCTTTTCCATTCAAAAAAGGTATTTTTATAACCCACAAAGATTCGTTTTTTGATCGGTCAACCTATGGTAGTTACTTTAGTGTCAATTCAGGTACACCAGAATGGACATCCTATGGCAGAAGTATTTTTCGCCGCCCACTGGTTACAGAATACGGCGATCTGGCAGTCACTTATCGTGGCACAATAAAAATGATTCCCACAAGTGAAAAAACAGATTTAATAACTGAAGAAAGCCAAAGTATAAATGAAAAAACTGACCCGGAACAAAAAATTATATTTTTTGAACAGGAAAAAGAAGAGCTGGAAAATGAAAACACAGAAGAAAGCACAACTGAAGCTTCTGCTACCAAACCTGTAACAACCGACGGCGATTCTTCTGTAAATACTGAGAAAAAATCAAAAAAAGATAGCGATGATCCGATTGAAACCGACCTTAAGGTAAAAGACACAGGTTGGCTCAGCGACTAATATGCTTTGATAGTAACGATTCCTGAATATCCGCAGTCATCTCTTTGCCTGCGGATATTTTTATGGTAAAATTACAGACTTTCTTTTGCCCTTTCAGGAGGAAAAATGTCACAAAAGCAGCTGAATATAGGTTTCGATATAGGTTCAATCAGTATAAACACCATAATTTGTACAACTGACGGTCAAATTGTTGAGGAAATGCCATATTACCGACATTTTGGCAGAACAATTGAAGTTTGCGCCAGAATTCTGCAACAGATAGAAAATAAATATGGTCGCGAAAATATTGCGAGAACTGCATTTACCGGTACCCATGGCAAGACCCTGGCTGCTGAGCTGAATACGTATTTTGAAATAGAAACCACCGCCCAAACAAAAGGGCTTTATAACCTGATGCCAGAAGCAAGAAGCGTTGTTTCTATCGGTGGTCACGATTCAGCTCTGCTTATTACCAAGCCTTCTGATGGTGGTTTTATTCTTGAAGATTTCAAACTCAACGAAGCCTGTGCTGCCGGAACCGGTAGCTTTATCGATCAGCAGGCCGAAAGAATTTATTCTGACTTCGAAGAATTTAATGAAATAGAAGATCCTCAGAGACGCATCGAGACGATTCTGACGAAATTTATGGAAGAAGGTCGCAGTTCTGATGATCCGGCGAGTGTTGCCTGCAGATGCACTGTTTTTACCAAATCAGACATGATACACCTTCAGAATAAGGGTATTCCGGTTAAACATATCATTGCCGGTTTACACGACGGAGTTGTAAAAAATTTCAAATCTACGCTTATAAACAATCGTGATCTGCTTGAGCCGATTGCCTTCATTGGTGGCTACGCTTCAAACGGATTAGCCCGGCATTCATTTGAAAAAATTCTAGGTAAAAAAGTTGTAGTGCCCAACCATTATACGAGTGTTGGGGCCTATGGCACTATTCTCTCTGCTATCGAAAAAGATAAAGGGCAGCCGGCTTATGCTGAGCAAATACTGAGCCTTAAGTCATCAAAAGCATTTAAAGCTGTAAGAACTGATCCTTTAAAAATCGAATTACAGCCTTTCGCTCAATGCGGCGAAGCAGTTGGTTTGCCTGATGTTGAGGGCAAAGTAGACGCTTATATGGGTTATGATATTGGCTCTACAACTACCAAGCTGGTGCTTATAACTCCCGAAGGCAGAATTATTTACAAAAGATACATTCCAACCGAAGGCCAGCCGGTTGTTGCCATCAAAAAAGCTTTAAAAAACTGTATTGATAATGTTGACGTGAGCCGGGTAAATATTCTCGGTGTCGGAACAACCGGGTCAGGTCGTGAAGTGGCCAATCTTTTTGTTGGCGCCGATGATGTTGTAAATGAAGTTACCGCCCATGCCCGCGGAACAACCTGGTTTGAGCCTGAAGTAGATACTATTTTTGAGCTCGGCGGACAGGATGCGAAATATACTTCGCTCGGTAATAGTTATGTTGTTGATTTTCGTATGAATAAGGTTTGCGCTGCAGGTACCGGCAGCTTTCTCGAAGAAACTGCAAATAAACTTGGAATTGATATTGCCGGAGAATATGAAGATCTGGCAATGGCTGCCAAAGCACCTTATCGTTTAACCGAACGCTGCACCGTTTATATGGAATCAGACCTTATGTCTTATCTGCAAATGGGTGGAGCGGTTGAAGACTTGCTTGCAGGCCTTTCCCAGGCTGTAGTGCATAACTATCTCAACAGAGTTGTGCAAGACGGAAAAATTGGAAGAAAAATCAGTTTTCAGGGTGGCCCTTCACTTAATAAATCTGTAGTTGCAGCTTTCGAAAGAATTGTAGGCAAACCAATAATTACTCTGCCTCATCGCGAAGTTATGGGGGCTATAGGCTCTGCAATGCACGCCATGGATGAAATTAAGCGTAAAAAAGAAAAGGGTATTGAATTTATTACAAGATTCAGAGGCTGGGATGTAATTGACAAACCTTTTATTCATGAAGAAGAAATTTGTACCCGTAACCCGGACTGCCACAATCAGTGTAAATTGCAGATTTATAGAGTTGGCAACGATGAAGCTATTTATGGTGGCGACTGTGGAATGTATGAATCCCGCCAACAGGCCGAAAAACGAACACCTGATTTCAATCGGGTAAGGCAGCAGCTGTATTTTAAACATGTAGATGGTTTGTATCGCGAAATAGGGCAGCCACGCAAAGAAGAAAATAAAGATAAAAAAGTAATAGGTATTCCCAGAGCACTGGGCTTTCATCAAATTGGAATTTTCTGGATTCATCTTCTCAATGAAATGGGTTTCGAGGTGATAATAAGCCCTGAAACCAATACCGAAATCGTTGATAAAGGTATTTCGGCAATGACTTGTGAATCCTGCTTCCCGGTTAAAATTTCCCATGGTCATGCCGCCACACTTAAAGATCATTGTGATTACCTGTTTATGCCAATGATGATAGAAATGGAATCCAGTCAGGAAAATAACGGCTTTTACTGTCCTTACGTAGAAGCTAATTCATATATGCTTATGTCTGCATTAGGCCTTGATATCAATAAAATTATCAAACCGCCGATTCATTTTAAGAAAAGTCGCGATGAAATGACTATGGCTTTTTCCGATGAATTTTCCAGGCTTGGCTTTCCTTTTGAGCAAAAGCAGTTTGAAAAAGCCTATGACAAGGCAATGAGTGTTTTAAATGACTTTAATAAAGAAATCAAAAAAGTTGGGGCTCAGGTCCTGAAAAATCTTGGTGATCAGCGGGCTATAGTCGTTGTTGGCCGTCCCTACAGTGCCTATGACTCAAGAACAAACCTCAATCTTTTTGCTACTTTTAGCCGACTTGGTATTCATGCTATTCCCCAGGAGTTTCTCGAGCTGGAAGACATCAATGTCGAGTCTGAATACCCGAACATGTATTGGGGGTTCGGTAATAAAATTCTTCAGGCTGCCAAATACATAAACCGTGATCCAAGGCTTTTCGGCCTTTATCTGACAAGCTTTTCCTGTGGCCCTGACTCCTTTGTGCTCCATTTCTTTAACCATGAAATGAGCAGAACAAATCGCCCGTATCTCGAACTCGAACTAGATGAGCATTCTGCCGGTGCCGGCGTTGAAACCAGGCTTCTTGCTTTTATCGATGCCATTAAAAATCAGCAGAAGGTAACAATTCTTTCTGAAAAAGACATTAATTTTGTTCCCCGCAAATCGACTGCACCCTTAACCGAAAGAACTCTGTATCTCCCATTTATGGCTGAAGGTGCTCGCTGTCTGGCAGCATCTTTCAGAGCAGTTGGCTGTGATGCTAAAGTAATGCCCACTTACAGTAAAGCAGGACTCGAATTCGGTAAAAAGCATACCTCGGGTAAAGAATGTTTTCCATGTATTGTAACCACAGGCGATATGTTTGATGTTATCGATAAACATCGTGCACAACAGGAAAATGTTAACGAAAGTCTTGCTTTTTTTATGCCTGAAACTGAGGGCCCGTGCAGATTTGGTCAGTATACCAGGTTGCACCGAATTTTATTGGATAAATATAAATATGTCGATGTTCCTATTTTATCGCCGAGTTCAGAAGACAGCTATAGATTTAGCGGCTATTTTAATGACGATCAGGCGGTGCAGTTCAGACAGCTTGCCTGGCAGGCAGTAGTTTATTCTGATCTGATTGAAAAAGCGTTGTGGAAAATTCGCCCCTACGAAAAAGTCAAAGGTACCACCGACAAGGTTTTTGAAGAAGCAATGAAGAACGGTGTTGCTGCAATTGAAGCCGGCGGCGGTCTCAAAATGCTTAAAGTTGCCAAACAGGCTGCCAGGGCTTTTAAACGCATTGAACGACATAATGTTAAAAAACCATTGATCGGTATAGTCGGTGAAATTTTTGTCAGAACCCATAAAGAAAGTAATCAACAACTGGTTAAAGCCCTGGAAGACCTGGGTTGCGAAACATACACCAGTTCAGTTGCTGAGTGGGTTGAATATACCACTCATACCGGAATCGAAGATTCGCGTAACGCACTTCGCATGTCGAAAAGTCTGAATAATTTTGGTGAGCTTACCAAATTCTGGTTGACCTCAAAATACCAGAGAATGGTGGCAAAATTTATTGGCCGGCCATTCAAAAATATCCTCGAAAATCGCTTCGATCATTCGACCGACACTATCCTTAAAGAGGTGGATGGTATTTTCTCGAACCATATCAATGGCGAGGCTATTTTAAGTATTGGCGGAGCTATGGCCTTTGCCGACGAAGGTTATAACGGTATTGTTAATGCCATGCCTTTTACCTGTATGCCCAGCACCATTGCCAGCTCGATTCTTAAAGTGCAAATGCGTAACAAGGCCCCCTATGTAGATATGATTTACGATGGTACTATACTACCAAACCGTGAAACCAACCTTGCTACATTTGTATTCCAGGCTCAGCAGAATCTTGAAAAAAATGGAAGAAAAGGTTAGTAAGCAAATAAATAAATCTTAAAGTAAAATTTAAAGTTAAATTTGTTTCCAATGTTGCCGATAATTCTTTTAGCGAAAGATTATGCACGGAGGAAACATAATGGTTCACCACGGAATGGTAGGAATAACCGAATTAATGATGGATGATGCTTTTCTTGGATGGATGGAAAATCAGAGCGAAGATTTTCTTGAAAAGCTCTCTACTTTTGAAATTTACAACCTTTATCAGAGTACTCACTGACAAAGGTTATAATACCGGGTAAAAATCCGGTCGGTTTATTAAAGGTCGTTTTCCAGATAAATGGAAAACGCTTTTTTTATTTTATCCAGATTCTGAGTCGTATCTAACCGCAAAAATTTCATAAGTTTTTTTAAGCGGACAATTGTTTCCCGGCTGAGATTGTGTTCTAGTTTGCAAGCTTCTTTGCTGGCAAAATCTTCAGAAAAAATCAGAAGATTTTTTAAAAAATCTTCGATTGTGCGATGATACATGGTGAGCTTCTTTATTGCATTTTGACCGCTTCTGGTAAGCGTTACCGGGCGGTATGCCTGATAGTTTATCAGGCCTTTTTGCGAAAGTTTTCGCAAAGCATTGGTTACTGAAGACCGTTTGCACCCCATTTTTTCTGCAAGGTCAGAAGTTCTTACCGCCCCAAATTTTGCCTGAAGATCCGCGATAGTTTCGAGATATGATTCAAGAGACATTGAAAGTCTATTATTCATCTATTCGCATCCTCCGGATTTGTTGTTAATTGGGCAGCTCTGGCAACTTGCACAACTTTTACATTTTTTTCCTGTTACAGCTTTTAAGAAGGTTCTGATAATATACCATACTGCAAAAACGATTAGAAGTATGATTAAAGCGCCCTCGAGAGCTCCCTCAGACGAACTGGTAAGCAGGGTGCTTGATTTTAAAACAAAAAAGCTGACCGCATAGGCTATAAAGAAATAGATAAACAAGGCAAGAATAGTAAATTTGGTAGATCCGCTTTCCCGCCATATTATCCCAAGGGTAGCCAGACATGGAATATACATCAAAGTAAACAACATAAACACAAAAGCCGTAACTTTACTCATTCCTCCGGACTTCATTGCATCCCCCAGGTCTTCCCCGTAGGGGAGATATAATACTGAAAGGGTAGAAACCACCGATTCTTTTGCCAGAAAACCTGGTATCAAAGAGACGGTTTCGCGCCAGCTGAAATTAAGCGGAGCCATAACCGGATGAATTGCTTTGCCAATTCGGGCCATATAACGGCCTTCCATTAGTTCTATATTTTTTTGTCGGGTGAGACGGGCGATTTCATTCGCAGTTTGATTAGTAATTTCGCCGGCTTTTAGTTCGGCAATTTGCTGATCAAAATTCTGGCTTAGTGGGACTTCTCTGGGAAAAACCGAGAGAGCCCAGATAATAATCGAACCTGCAAGTATAATTGTTCCGGCCTTTTCGACAAAGTGTTCAACTTTTTCATAAAGCATATGGAAAACACTTGAAGCTGTTGGTAAACGATATGGGGGCATTTCCAGCAAAAACGGAGAAGTTTCGTCTGTTTTGAACAAAAGGCTGGTTGCCTGACCAAGAAAAATTATCACCAGTAGATTTACAAAAAATAGATTGAACATCCAGAAACTGGCACTGGCACCAAAAAATGTTCCGCAAAGTATAACCAGAACCGGTAGTCTTGCGGCACAGGTAATCAATGGAATCAAAAGCATGGTGAGCATGCGTTGAAATCTGTTGTCTATTATTCTGGTTGCCATAACTGCCGGCACATTGCAGCCAAGACCCATAATCATTGGAATAAAGGCACGACCATGCAGCCCTATGCTGTTCATAAGGCGATCCATAAGAAAGGCCGCTCTGGCCATATAGCCTGAATCTTCAAGCAGGGCTATCCAGAAAAATAAAATAAGAATGTTTGGTACAAAGACCAGAACTCCGCCAACACCGGCAATTACCCCTTCTACCAGCAAGCTTCTCAGCAGCCCTTCAGACATGTTTGTTTGAAGGTAGGTGGATAATGAGTTGAAAAGGCTTTCCATCCATCCCATCGGGTATTCGCCTATTGAAAAGGTTGTCCAGAAAATCCAGGCCATTAATAATGCAAAAATAGGTAGACCCAGAAACTTATGGGTTAAAAATTTGTCTAATTTTTCCTGCCAGCCGGGTAGCGATTTGCCGGGCACTATTGCACAGCTTGCGATAAGTCCTTCAATGCGTTTATATCTGTCGGTAGCAAGTTCACAAGCCAGATCAGCCGGCTTTATTTCTCTATTTTGGGCGCTTGAAAGTTCATTGGCTAATGAACTTTTTATAGAATTCAGTCGTTCTATCTGGTCTGATTTTACCCCAGGGTTTAGGGAAATAAGTTTATGAAGTGCATTATATCTTGCAACCGGAGTAGAATTTTTCCATGATTTGCTGTCAAGCTTTAAAATATTATCTGCAGCGTCTATCCATCCCTGGGAAAGGCTTAAGCGGCTCGAATTCGATTTTATCAAGCAATTGTCTATTCCTTCAAGCTTTTCCGAAAGTGCGGCAACTCCATTTCCCGTTCTCGCTATTGTGGGGAAAGCAGACAGACCTGTGGATCGGGTAAACTTTTCGAGGTCTATTGTACCCCCCGCAGCAGTAAAAGAATCATAACAGTTTAAACTTATTACAGGGGCTATTCCAACTTCGATAAGCTGAGTGGTTAAAAATAGATTTCTTTCAAAATTGCCTATATCGACAACGTTCAAAATAACATTGTCGCAGGCTTCGTCGAGAACCTTTAAAACTACTTCCTCTTCAGGAGTAGCCGGAGTAAGAGAATAGGTGCCTGGAAGGTCGCTTACCAGCAGGTTTTTCTTACTGTTCTTAAGATTGCCTTCGATTCTTTGAACTGTAACACCAGGCCAGTTGCCGACTCTTTTACGTTCGCCGGTCAGAGCATTGAACAGGCTGGTCTTGCCAGAGTTAGGGTTTCCGATTAAAAAAATTCTTTTGCTGTTGTTTTCAGTTTTCATCAGGTAAAAGATCAATGTTAATAAGATCGGCTTCGGTTTTGCGAAGTCCGACCTGGTAGCCGCGAATCTGGAAAGTAGTGGGATCGCCCAGCGGAGCTTTTTGTACCGCTCTTATCGGGGTTCCGGGTACAAATCCCAGATCCATCAGGCGCTGTGAAGTAGGAGATGTTGTGTCTATGTCTCTAATTGTACCGCTGCTGCCAGCAGGTAATTCAGCAAGACTGAAAGTAGTTTTAACCATAATTATCCGCCCTTTAATTAGTTTAGGCTAACAATATTAGTATAGCCTAACTTTCGTTGTATGTCAATTAAATATTGTTAATACAGCATTTCTTGGTCAGCGAAAATCAACTCGTTTCAGAAAATGGATATTTCTCACACTAAGCCGCGCAAAATTATAATCGTGCTCGCTTGTCCGCCATAGCATTGGCGACGGCGGATGCGCGTACTCGTAATCGTTGTCGTCATTCCGGCCTCGTAGGGGCCGACCCGCGTGTCGGCCCAATTTGGGGCTGTCATTGCGAGGAGTGAAACGACGAAGCAATCTTTCTCGATTACGATTACGATAACGATCACCGTTTGGCTTTCGCCTCACTGATCACGATATAAAGAGAAATGAGCAAACGTAAATATGCAGCAATGAATGCCTCAGCTGTAGGGACTCAAGATTTTGAGCACTCTACAAAACAAAAATCATTGGGAGCCAGCCAATAATGGCACACCGAGAATTGCTGATTAAATATCTTTGTTAAAATTTTCTTTGGGTTAATGAGATACTTGTCTTATAATTAGGCTGTGAAATCGGCAGGCAAATCAACTGATAACGGCAAACATTCAAAGCAAAAGCTGAAGGGATACAAGCCGTCAATTAAATCAGGAATTTTTTTCTGGTTTATGATTGTTGTGGTTCCTTTGTTAGTGGGTAAATTTTTAATCACCGGTTATATTGATTACCTGCTGGAAGAACATAAAACAGCAACAAGAAGTCAACTTAGAGAAGACCTGAATGATTTTGAGAAAGATATAGAAATTGAAAAATTCCTGACCACAAGGCTTGAAAGCATACAAACTGATTTTTCCAGCTTTTGCGCTGCTAAAGATAGAAACTCTTTAAAGCTTTCAGAAAAGGCAGATTTTCTTCGCGCCAGACTAAATGATGAAATTGGTACCGATTGTCTTTATATTTTTCTTTTCAATAAAGATACAGGTGAAATAGTTAAAAGGGTGGGGCACAAATTTGCCAAAGATATTGGCTATCTTGGGCAGGCTGCGGTAAAAATCTTTTTTAAGGGCTTAATTCGACAAAATGAGGAGAAAGCCCGAAAGTTGCAAAACAAACTTTTTACTCAGGTTTTTACTACCATTCTTGGCACTAAAGAGGCTTTAAAATTTGACGTCAATAAACTTAATTCATATTTTTCGACAAAACTTGGGGGCAGAAGGTTATTCAGCTGGCTGGGCAATGTCGGCGACTATGTTACTCAACAGTCTGAATTTTACTATTTTATATCATTTACCGAAGACTCGGTATCATTAAAAAAGCACTTTTCCCAAGCAAGAACAAAAAAGAATAATAGTAAAATTCAACGGTTTTACGCCCTTTTGCCGGCGGATCTAAATAAGTTTTATTTTGAATCTGATGATGGAACACTTAGGTCGCTTAAGCCGCTTCCAGTGAGATTGCTACGTTTTGCTTCTCACGCAAACCAGTCAGCACTTGATTTAAATATTGACAATAATCGCCTGGATACGGCTCCCGCAAAAGCATTTTATATTGTTTCGCAAACGAGCATTGAAAGTTATAGAAAAAGACTTTCCCGATTTAAAACTTTTTCAAGTCTGGGTTTCCTTGTTATTGTGTTTTTCAGCCTGTATCTGTTGCAAATGCTGTGTTTTGAAGGTCGAATCCCTGCTAAAATTAACACTAAACTATTTCTGGCTGTTTTTGCATCTGTTGTCTTGCCGGTTGCCATTTTTCTTGTTGTCTCTCAGCGCTATTTTGGATTTTTTCAGAAACTTTTATATCAGAATCAACGACAATCCATCGAACAGGAATTACAGCTTTTTGAATTAAGTATTCAAAATAATCAGAGCATGCAGCACTTGAAATTGCGCCGATTCAAAGATAGTTTATTTGACTGCCTGGAGCTTTCCGGCCTTGAGCTGAAAAAGATTTTTAACAATGAATTGGGGATAACTTTTGATGGCTACGTTTTTATTAGAAGCGACGGTCTTGTTCTTGAAGAGCTCGAAAAAAATATTAATATCAGCTCGAAAAATAGAGAAAGGCTTGATTTTCTTTGTCAGCTTTTCAAAGGGCAGGCTTGTAGAATTTTTTCAGAGTTGAGAATCAGCTCAGAAAATTTTGCTGACGAAATAAAAAAGAATCCTCATGGAAGAAAAATACTTGCTCTGGGAGATCTTTTTTCTCCTTTGGATTTAATGAATTTCTGTCTGCAGGATGGAAAAATGTTTGGCAGTGAATCTGCTCAGCAGGGAAATTTCAGGTTGATTACTTTCAACCTCTTTTCACCGAAAGAATCAGGTGAATCTGCTTTTATTGCTTTTGTTCTCGATGCAGGTAAAAGATCGCAAAAATTTCTTTTTCAGAGTGCAGACAAAGAAAATTTCTTTGTTAAACGTGAAAATGGAGTTCTTTACCATAAAGCAGTTTTTCAGATCGCCGATAACGATAGAGCTGAAAAAAGTGAAGTCGTTAATTCCTGGCCTCCACAAGCTGAAAAAGACAATGATTTTCGAAGAATTTTTCAGCGAATGGCAGCTATAGATTCAAAGACCAGCTGGTTGGAAACTGCGGTCGATGGCTCTGTAAATCTTTTTGCCGGAAGAAAAGTTGCAAAATTACCCCTGATAGTAGTTTCAAAAGCTATACTTGATAACAACGCACTTAAGCGATCTATGTTAAGCGTGATATTGCTGGTTTTTGTTCTATATGCTTTTCTGCTTATTATATTTCTTGCAGATTCTCTTACATCGATTTTTTTGAATCCGGTTAAAGCTTTGCTTAAAGCAACGAGTCTGGTCAATCGCGGGTATTATCCGTTGATTGAGACCGGTGCCGTTTATGAAATGGGAGTTCTGGTTGAAAAATTCAATATTATGACGACAGGGCTGCAACATCGACAGAGGCTTGAGCGCTTTGTTTCCGAAGAAGCTACCAGGAATATAGAGATTGAAAGCCTTGATTTTCAGGAAAGATCAAGTAAAAAAATTGAAGCAGCAGTAATGTTTATTCATATAAGAGAATTTGCCGAGCTTTGCGAAAGGCTGTCAGCAGATAAAATTATTGAACTTTTAAACTTGTATTATTCGTTTATAGAGCCTGTGATAAAAGAGAACAACGGAATTATCGACAAGTATGTCGGTGATGGGGTGATGGTTGCCTTTGCCGGTAAAAGTTCAGGGCAAAAACAGTCGTATTCAAATTCCTGCAAGGCTGCCTTAAAGCTTATTAAAGCTTTAACTCCATTAAACAAGCAACTTGAAAAAGCAGATTTACCCCGTATTAAAATCGGGGTTGGAATAGCTTGTGGCAAAGCAATCAGAGGGCGTATCGGTGCAAAAAAAGGTCGCAAAGATTTTACCCTTATTGGCAATGTAGTTAATCTTTCTGCTCGTCTGGAAGCTTTGACTCATAAGCAAAAAGAAGCGAGTATAATGGTTTCTCAAAAAATAGAGGGTTTTGCCAGAGATCGCTTTGACTTTATTGATTGTGGGATGATTTCTGTGAAAGGTAAACAAAATAGGCAACGGGTCTTTTTACTTAAGGGTTTAAAATTATGAATAAAGAACAAAGCACAACTTTTATTAAAACCCGCAAGCCTGCCGGATATATTCCTGTTGCTCTATGGATCTTTTGCTTTGTAATTCCGCTTCTGGCGGGTAAACATTTTATGAATAAGGCGATAGAATTTGATCGACGTCTTAATCTTGCATCAGTTCGCCAGAACTTGATTAACGAAAAACAAAAATACAATACTGTTCTAAATACAGCAGATTTCCTAAATTCAAGATTGGAAACCCAGAAACTTGAAACTCTTTATGCTAGACACTTTGACCTTAGTGAAATCTATGACGAGGGAAAAATTGTTGCTTCTGCAGGTGCCGGTATACAGCGATTGAAAAAAAACCGGATTTTAAAATTTCTACCCTGGAAACAACAAGATCTTAAAGCCGGAGTAAACAAATTCATTGATTTCTTAAAGAAAAGAATTGGTGCTGAACCTGCTTTAGTCTTTACTCTTCAAAGTAATGACAAATCAAGAGTTTGGTTCTGTAAGCCTTCTTTTAATAATACTCTTACAAACAATGAAACTCTAAATTTACTATCAAAGACTTATTCATACTGGATATCAGAAACAAGCAGCTTTGACTCAGGTAAAAATAATGAATCCGATCAAAGCTTTTTTTCCCTTTTTACAAAATGGTTAGGAAGCTTCGATTCCACTCAGGATAAAATTTACTGGTTCGAGACTCTTTATTCTTTAAGAAAAAAAGATGTTTTTTATCATCTGGTATTAAGCTTTATTGATGCTGAAAAGCAACCGGTAAATCTTAATCTTTTTTATCTCCGTAGTGATTTTAACTGGAAATTTTTACTTAAAAAAATTCTCGCAAAAAATAATAAAAGTGCTTACAAGCATAGCTTTGGTTATTCTAAATTAAAAAATTTACCTCAATTTTATCAAGATTCAAAAAATTTGAATTTTGTTTTTAAACTTCCACATAACTTTGTCGAGAATTTTAAAATTGCCAGCAAAGCTGAATATAGCGGAACACCTGTTATAAATATAGCTCTACCATTGAAAAAGATTCAGCCCGGCTTTTTTGGCAAAAAACAGCTTAATTTTGCAATTAACTTTATTTTATTTTTGAGCTATACGG
>JBNJGH010000006.1:0-61620 GCA_051747585.1 Candidatus Rifleibacteriota bacterium | reverse complement strand
TGTTCACTAATTCGGTCACCTGCAGCGTTGTAAGCATAAGTTACAACATCAGCATTCGGGTAAACCACCTTAGTCAGCCAGTTGCTGTTGTCATACTCGAAAGTTGTAGTTCTGCCAAGCTGATCGGTCGAAGTTAGAAGATTTCCACGGGCATCATAGGTAAAGCTCGATACGCCGCCCATGGCATCGATGGTCTGAAGCAGGTAGTTGCCGGTAGAGTCGTAGATATATCTGGTGGTATGCCCCAGAGGGTCGGTTTTGGAAGTTCGGTTATTGTGAGCATCGTAAGTATAGGTAGTTTCATTACCGGCCGGGTCGACTTTTTTTATAAGGTTGCCGCGTGTGCACCATTCATAGGACCATTTCCGCCCGAGAGCATCGGTTTTACGGGTAAGTTTATGCAAGTCGGGGTGCCATTCGAAGGTAGTTACGTTACCAAGTTTATCTGTATGCGAAGAATAAAAACCGTTTTCGTAATAAACATAACCGTTAACATGCCCCAGACTATCGGTTTGAGCGGTCAAGCGGCCATTTGTGGCGGTAAATGTTTTATTTAGATTAATTGCGGGCACGGCATATGAAGAGATGCGCCAATCTTCGTCAAAATTGTATGCATGCACCGTGCCGGCAAAATCAGTCAACGTAAGCTTATTGTTTTCCAAATCCCAGTTAAATGAGCTTTGGGCACCGGTCGGATCTTTTATTTTTGTTACACGATTTTCGGCATATGTGATTTCCGTGATCTTGTTGCCAGGCTTGGTATAGCCGGTCATGAACCCGAATTTATCGTAAGAATAAGTTGTTTCTCTAATTAACGGATCTTTGAATGAAACAAGGTTCTTGTCGTCGTCATAAGAATAGTTGAATATTCTGCCCGTTGAATCGGTAATGGCTGTAATCAGGTTTTCAGCATTATAAGCCAGGGTTATGCTTTTACCTGATGGGGTTGCTACTGACACAAGTTTTCCAGAGCTATCATACGAAAAGATTATTGCATCTGAAGCGCCCTGACCACAACAGGAGCGAAGCATCTGAACAATCTGGCCATTGTTGTTGAAAATCCAGTTGGTGCCGGTTGGGTGAGAAAGGGTATAAAATTCAGTGTTCGGATTGAATTCAAGTTTAAGATCCGTTGGTGACGCTGGAGTATAGTTATTGCCTTCTATATTGAAAAGGAGCCTGGAACCGTCGGAATTGGTGAAAATCACGTAGTTTTCTGCGATTTCAAGATTTACAAACAAAGGTGATGACCAACCTCGACCAAATAGGCTTATTTTAGGATCAAGCGAGTTATAGATTCGAGCAATAGCAAATGATCTACTGTCTTTGATTGTGAAATCAACTTCCGGCAGATTAAAATTGCCTGATGAAGTGCTAACTGGGTCACCAACGGCTAATGATGAAAAATAGCCTTGGGGGAGCGAAAGCATTTCTTCCCATGGGACTAATGGACAGACTTCTGCCTGGGCGAAAGGCGGTAATACAGCCGAAGGGTCTTTGCTGTTTTTCATCCATTTGCCGAGACCGACCAGACTTACGGCTACATGTTTAACTTCAAAGGTAGAGGTTTTGCTGCTTGAACCGGCTTCAGCAATAACGGTATAGGTGCCTTCTTCCAGATCGGATTGATCCCACCAGGAAAGTTTTGCAACATATTCAGAGCCATCCTGAATCGCAGAACTCACGCCAATCGGGATAATTGAACCGGAAGGCGTTTGAATCCTGAAATTAACAGAACTGATTGCGCTAGTGGTTGCTCGAAACACAATACCAGAACCAGCACCACTATCGTCAAGCCATAATGTCGAAGGATTTGCACTAATGGAAGTAACTTCTATTGAGCTTTGGACAACCACGGTTATACTGTCCTCACCAGAACCACCAATAGCATCTTGACCTGAAACGGTTATAGTATGCTCTCCTGGAGTTAAAGTGGTCTTGACAAGATTTCCAGACCCAATGGGAACACCCTGACAGTACCAGTTAAGGCCTAAGCCAGAACCTAAAAATGATATTTCATCATCTGACATAAAAACCGTGCCCGATGCAGGAGACATTATTTTAACCAGAGGACTTGCAAAGGTGGTGATTTCATCCAATTTCCCAGAAAAAGCAACTTCCGGGCCCCAAAACCTCGTAGTGCCAAAATAAAAAGGTCTGGAAGATAGAGGTATTCGCCTGGATAAATCCGTTGCCATCAATTGATCATCAACATAAAGATACATGCCAAAAACGCCATAAACCGCAGTTATTTTGACCCATTGGTTCAAAGGCAACGGACTTCGCAAGGCGTTCCACCAACCGTGCCCGTAACCGGGCCATTGCCCGAAATAGAGGCTATTATCCCCCCTAATGCTTAAAGTGATATCTCCTCTGGTAGCGCCGCCATAACCTGGTTGGGTGAATATAAAGTTTGACTGGTAGGCTTCTTGAAAACCAGGAGTTTGAATAAAAAATTGAATGGCACCAGAAGTTGGAATCTGTGTGCCAACACTATATCGAAGATAGTTCTGTGCGCCGCCAAAAACAGCCCCGTCATGCAAAAAGCCTGCAGCATAACCAGGAATGTTTGGAGCACCAAAAGTAGAACCGTTTAGAGGATCATACATTAAATAGGATTGAATACCACCAGGCGAATACACGTTTTTAGATGGCGATAACCTCGATAAAGAAGATTCTGATGCAGAACAACTCTGTGAGAATTCTGATATTGAATCAGTGGCTATTTGCGCACACAAAGGGCTAATTAGAAAAAAACTAAAAAGAAAAAAATGAATTCACGATGAATTTTTATGAAGAAAAACACTTATAATTTCCTGCCTTCTTAACAGATTAAAGAATATCTAAATTTCTTTGATCGATTATTAAGTTTAATTTTCACTCTCATTGTATTTATTATAGATATCTTGATTCACCTTACACTTACTTAAAAGTAATTTTCAATATCAAAAGTCATTCCCAAAAATAGCGTTGCTATTTTTGGGAACAGAATCTGTATTGAATCCCATGGGACTGTATGGTAGGATTAGTCACCGAAATTCTTTCCCCAGAGGGTATACAATGGAAGTTAATCAGATGCGCAGGCTTTATGAGGCCATGGAAGCTAATGATTTTGAAGAACTCGAACTTGAGCTTGGAAAAAAGCAGAGACTTAAAATTAAACTTGATCGGCAATTTATGGCTGAAGAGCCTGTCGCTGTTGCCGATATCGAAACCGAAGAGCTAACTGGCCCGGATAGAACTTTTATCGAAATTCGATCTGATAAGGTTGGTACGTTTAGTTCTGGAGACAAATCGTTGAATAACGGTGACAAGATAAAAAAAGGCGAAATTCTTGGAACAGTCAACGGTATAAGCTTTCAGGACAAGATCAAATGTTCGGTCAATGGAACTGTGGCCAGAATTAACATTCAGGATGGAGATGTTGTTGATTACGGCAAGCTTCTTTTTGAAGTAGAAATCGATTAATAATTGCAAGAATTATTTGAACTGGAGAAGCAGATGTTTTCTAAAATTTTAGTTGCCAATCGCGGTGAAATCGCCGTAAGAATAATCAGAACCTGTAAAAGAATGGGAATCGCAACAGTAGCGATTTATTCAGAAGCAGATCAAAGTGCTTTGCATGTGAAACTTGCCGATGAAGCTTACTGCATTGGGCCTGCAAGACCTGACCTTTCTTATCTTAATATTCCCAATATTCTTTCGGTTGCTCATGCAACCAATTGCCAGGCTATTCATCCCGGATATGGTTTTTTGTCAGAAAATCCAAGTTTTGCAGAAATCAGCGAAAAATGTGGCTTTGTTTTTATAGGCCCGGAACATAGAGCCATAGAGCGCATGGGGCAAAAGTCCGTTGCTCGTGAACTTATGATAAAATCTGGGGTTCCAGTTATGCCTGGCTCTCAGAGCAGTGTTGAAACTGTCGAAGAGGGCATTGTAATAGCTAGAGAAGTAGGTTTCCCGGTTCTGATTAAAGCTACCTCCGGTGGCGGTGGTAAGGGCATGCGCCTGGTCGAAAAAGAAGAAGATTTTTCTAACATGTTTAATATGGCTCAGGGCGAAGCTGAGGCTTCTTTTGGTGATAAACGTGTCTATGTTGAAAAATATATGAAAAATCCTCGCCACGTTGAAGTTCAGATTATTGCTGACAATCATGGCAAGGTTGTGGCTCTGGGTGAGCGCGAATGCTCTATTCAGCGGCGTCACCAGAAGTTGATTGAAGAGTCTCCTTCGCCTGCAGTATCTCCTGAATTGAGACGCAAAATGTCTGAAACGGCCATAAAAGCTGCAGAGTCGATTAATTATCGTAATGCAGGAACTATTGAATTCTTGCTCGACAGTGACGGGAATTTCTTTTTTATGGAGATGAATACAAGACTTCAGGTTGAGCATCCGGTTACTGAAATGGTAAGTAATTACGACCTGGTGGAGTTGCAAATTAGAGCAGCAGCCGGAGAAGAATTGCCGGTCGAAGAAAGAATTGTGAAGCCACAGGGGTGGTCCATTGAATGTCGTATCAATGCCGAAGATCCTTCGATGTCTTTTATTCCCTGTCCCGGTAGAATAGAAAAATATCTTGTTCCCGGTGGTCCCTGGGTAAGAGTTGATTCTGCCGCATATGAAAATTATCTGGTTAGTTCCAATTATGATTCAATGGTGGCAAAGCTCATCGTATGGGGAAGAGACCGAAATGAAGCAATTGAAAGAATGAATACTGCTTTGCGCGAATACGAAATCAAAGGAATTGAAACCACTATTCCTTTCCACCTTCATGTAATGAAACATCCTGATTTTAAGTCCGGCAATTTTTCGACCAATTTTGTTGATAAAAACTTTGAACTCTTTATCAGCGAAATAAATAGTTCCAGCACCAAAGAAAAAGAGATAGCCGGATTGCCGAAAGACTGATGTCATTATTTAAACCTGAAACGCCTTTTCCTTCAAAGGTGTTAAATGTTAAAGAATTAACTAAATATATAAAGGGAATCATTGAAAAAGATTCTCTTTTGTCTTCTCTCTGGGTACAGGGGGAGGTATCTAACCTGGTTAAAGCAGCATCAGGTCATTGTTATTTCACTTTAAAAGACGAAAAGTCAGTGCTGAAAGCAGCTTTGTGGGCTGGCAAGCGTCGCCATATCAATTGTGATTTTAAAAATGGCGACTTTGTCATGCTTTTTGGTTCGATTTCAGTTTATCCGCCCCGTGGCGAGTATCAAATAATTGTCGATGATATAAGGCAGGCCGGTGTTGGAGCCTTGTATGAGGCCTACGAAAAGCTTAAAAAGAAATTAAAAGCCGAAGGCCTTTTTGATGAAGATCGAAAGTTGCAGTTACCTTTTATTCCGGGTGGAGTAGGGGTCGTTACTTCGTCAACCGGAGCTGTAATAAAAGATATTTACCGGGTTATCAGAAGAAGGTACCCAAACATGCCGGTTTATCTGGTCCCGGCGAAAGTGCAGGGTGCAGGCGCGGCGCAGCAAATCGTAAAAGGTATTGAAATCTTGAACCGGTTTGCCAAAGTAGATGTCATAATTATTGCAAGGGGTGGGGGAAGCCTGGAAGACCTCTGGCCTTTTAATGAAGAAGAAGTTGCCCGGGCTGTGGCTGCCTCGAACAAACCCATCGTCTCGGCTGTTGGTCATGAAACTGACTTTACTATTTCAGATCTTGTAGCTGATCGCAGAGCAGCTACTCCCTCTGTGGCCGGCGAGCTTGTTGTGCCGGTAAAGGCAGAATTGCTTCAACTCGTTGAACGCAACAAAGTCAGGCTGATGAATCTGATGAAAATGAAGCTTTCTTATGCAAGACAAAGATACAAAAAAGCAGCTTCATGCAGGTTTTTTACCAGGCCATCTTTATTAATTGCTGAGCGCAGAGTCAGAGTTATGAATATGAGTCGTGAGCTGGAGTCTTCATTTAAGGCTTTTGTTGCCGCGGCAAGACATGATTTTGCAGTAATTTGCGCCCAATTGGCCGGGCTTAATCCGATTTTTCACCTGAAACGCGGCTTTTTAATGGCAACCGACGAAAAGGGAAAAGTTAAGACTTCAATAAAAAAAATCAAGCCAGATCAGAATCTGTGGTTGCAGTTTTTTGATGGTAAAGCCCAGGTTAAGGTGAAACAGATAATAAAGGAGAATACTGATGCCGGAAATAAATGATGAAGAGCTTAATGAATTAATAGCGCTTACTTCCGAGGATATCGAAAAGCTTACATACGAAGATTCAATGAATCTGCTTGAAAGAATTGTCGATGCGCTCGAGCAGGAGGGCACTCCCCTTGAATCTGCTACCAGGCTTTATGAAATCGGGAACACTCTTTCTAAAAGATGTGGTTCCATACTTGATTCAACCGAAGAAAAAATGGTCAAGCTTTTAAATGAAGCTGAACAAGTAAAAGAAGAAGATTTTGACCCTGAAAAAGATGGGCGCAAGTAGTGGAAGAGAGTTCTCTTGCTTCAATAATCAGAAATCAAGCCACCGAAATAGATAAGGCTCTTGAAAATTGGTTGCCGGAACCGAATAAAAGTGACTCCGGTTTATTGAATGAAGCATGTCGCTATAGTGTGCTTGCCGGTGGAAAAAGGATTAGAGCTGTTCTGGCTCAGATTACCGGTCAGCTTTATGGCTGTAAAAGTCAGGCGCTTATGCGTTATGGCTGTGCAATTGAATTGATTCATGCCTATTCTCTGATTCATGATGACCTGCCGGCAATGGATAATGACGATTTCAGAAGAGGTAAGCCTGCCAGTCATAAAGTTTATGGTGAGGCTATGGCTATTTTAGCCGGCGATAATCTTCTGACGATGGCTTTTGAGTGGTTGGCCGATCTGGAAGAGATGGGAGTTGCTCCGGCGCAGGTTGTCGAACTTGTCAGGCTGGTTGCTTTTTGTTCGGGATCCAAGGGTATGATAGGCGGACAGGTTCTAGATATTGAGAGCGAAAATAAAAGAATAGAATTTAATCAATTAAAAAAAATACACCTGCTTAAAACTGCGGCTTTGTTGAAGGCACCAATATTGGGAGCGGCAATTATTGCAGGTGCATCTGCAAATGATAAAAAAATACTCGAGACTTATTCAGCCGATCTTGGCCTTTTATTTCAGATTACCGACGATATACTCGATGTTGAAGGAAAATTTGAAGAACTTGGTAAAACTCCCGGCAGTGATTCCAGACTTGGTAAATCGACTTATCCCTCGATTCTTGGCTTGAATCGTGCCAGAGAATTTGCAACTGAAACGCTTCAAAACGCACTGTCATCTCTTGAAAAGCTCGACGTTAAAGCTACAAAGCTTGCAGAAATAACAAAATTTATTTATTCTCGTAAAAACTGAAACCGGAGGAATATAATGCCACAAACAGAAGCAGTGTCTGCTATCATAGTGGCCGGTGGCATGGGAACAAGAATGAGTGCTCCTTTGCCAAAGCAGTTTCTGGCTTTAAAAGGAAAGCCTGTAGTGCAGTGGAGCCTTGAGTGCTTTGATCAGCTTCCTTTTATTGATGAGATCATTCTTGTTCTTCCTGAAACCTGGCTTGAGGAAGGTAGAGATAAGCTTATAAGTTTTGACCCTCGTAAACCATTTAAAATTGTTTCAGGTGGCCAGAGGAGGCAGGATTCGGTTAAAGCAGGGCTGGATTCGGTTCAAAGCAATGACGGTTGGGTAATTATTCATGATGGCGCTCGACCTGGTATTACCATAGAGCTGGTCAGTAAGGCCTTCGATAAGGCCATAAATTTTGGCAATGCTGTTTGTGCAATTCCCTCAAATGATACTCTGGTAAAGGTTATAGACGGCAAAATTGTCAATTCGGTAAATAGAAAAGAAATTTACAGAATTCAAACTCCGCAGATATTTAGAACCGGAACAATGCGCAAAGCGATTGAAAACGCTATTATTAACAATATAATTGCAACAGATGACGCCGGTTTAATTCGAAAACTTGGAGAAGAGATTAATCTGGTTGAGGGTTGCGAATTAAATTCCAAGGTAACCAGATCAGAAGATCTCGAGATACTTGAAACGCTATTATAGAAAATTATGAAAAAAACACTTATTTTACCTGCTCCGGCAAAAATTAATTTAGGACTCTGGGTTAAAGAAAAGCGCCCAGATGGTTTTCATGAAATTTCCAGTGTTATGCAGACAATTTCATTGGCAGATACCATAACTCTCAAAGAAATAAGTGAAGAGGGTATACACATTTTTTGTAACCATCCGGATGTTCCAACCGATTCAAAAAATCTTGCCCATCAGGCGGCCCGTATTTTTCTCGATAAATTCGGGATCGAACCAAACCTGGCAATAAAAATCGATAAAAAGATTCCCGTTGCTGCAGGTCTTGCCGGTGGCAGTTCTGACGCCGGTGCAGTTATTTCTGGTTTGGCACGAATGTATGAGAAGCCTGTTACTGTTCCAGATCTTATGGAGATGGCGGCAAAAATTGGCTCTGATATCCCTTTTGTCCTTCATGGTGGCCTTGCATTGGCAGAAGGCCGCGGTGAACTTCTCAAATTTTATGAGCCTCCCAGACCTCCAATGGCTGTAGTTGTCGTGGTGCCGAATGGAGTTCAAGTATCGACACGTTGGGCTTATGAAAATTATGTGCCGGGCAACAATCTAAGCAAATCTGAAATTTTTCCACAAATTTTAACCGCATATCGCCAGCGAGATTTAGACAGTCTGGGAAAAGTAATTTTCAATGATCTCGAATCTGTTACTTTGCACCGGCATCCGGAAGTTGAAAGAATAAAACAATTGCTTGGTAGAACTGGTGAGGGGATAGTGCAGATGTCCGGAAGCGGGCCTTCTGTGTTTGGCCTGTTCAGCGACAAGAAAAGTGCAATGCGTGCTGTAAGAGCGTTGCATGGAGAACCAGTAGAAGTTTTTATTGAACACATAACCAGGAAGAATACACAGTAGCATGAAAAATCTTATTATTGCAGGCTCGACCGGTTCAATCGGGCAAAATACGATCGAAATTGTTCGCAGAAATCCCGAAAGATTAAAAATTAAAGCACTTTGTGCAGGTTCGAATTGGGAAATGCTTGCACAGCAGGCCAGGGAATTCGAACCCGAAATTATCGGGATCGCCGATGAGCGTCTTTTTGATGATTTAAAGAAGGCTTTAAATGACAGTAATATAAAAATTGTTGCCGGGCCTGATGCCGGTGTCGAAGTGGCTTCCCATGAAAAAGCCGATACTCTTGTTGCAGCAATTGTCGGAGCTGCCGGGCTGAAACCGGTTATGTCGGCAATCAAGCACAATAAAAACATTTTACTGGCCAATAAAGAAACCCTTGTTGTCGGAGGTGATCTGGTAACCAGAGCAGTTAGAGAGAAAGATCTCAAGTTGATTCCAATTGACAGTGAACATTCAGCTATTTTTCAATGTTTACAGAACTCGCAGGCTTATTTGCAAAAAATTATAATTACTGCATCCGGAGGTCCGTTCAGAGACTTTACAGAGCAGCAGATGAAAGATATTAAGCTTGAACAGGCCCTTAAACATCCTAACTGGAATATGGGCGGCAAAATCACTATTGATTCAGCAACGCTTATGAATAAAGGGCTTGAAGTAATAGAAGCCCATTGGTTATTTAATCAGCCTTATGAATATATAGATGTGGTAATTCATCCCCAGTCGATAATTCACAGTCTGGTAGAGTTTACCGATGGTTCTGTTGTTGCTCAGCTTGGCTGGCCTGACATGAAGCTGCCAATCCAATATGCGTTGAGTTTTCCAGAACGTTGGGGCCCGGTTCTTGAGCCACTTGATCTGGTGAAGGTCGGGGCAATGACATTTGAGAAGCCAGATTTAAGAAGATTTCCATTGCTGGAATACGCTTCTGTTGCCGGGAAGCAAGGGGAAACCATGCCCTGTATTTTAAATGCCGCTAACGAAATTGCGGTTAATGCTTTTATGAAAAAAGCTGTTTCATTTAATGCTATTGCTGAGATTGTTTATAAAACTCTGGAAAGATTTGCTCCTGAGGAAGTAGAATCCATAGATCAATTACTTGAGCTTGATAAAGAGGCTAGAAATGTGGCCCGGGAAATAAGGAAAAGTCTATGACAGATATGAGAGTAGGGTTGGGTCATGACATTCATGCTCTGGTTAAAGAAAGAGAACTCTGGCTCGGCGGAGTGAAAATACCTTATGATTACGGTTTAAAGGGGCATTCTGATGCCGATGCACTGTTACATGCAATTATGGATGCGCTTCTTGGTGCCCTCGCCCTGGGGGATATCGGCGAGCATTTTCCTGACACCGACCCGACTTATAAAAACATTTCTTCTGCAGAGCTTGTTAAGCACGTTGTTAAGATTGTCAGCGACAAAGGGTTTTCGGTCGTTAATATCGATTGTATGATTCACTGCGAAAAACCGGCTTTAAAACCTTTTAAAACAGCAATGAAAAAGTCCATAGCTGACCTGCTGAAAATAAATATTAAAAGAGTTTCTGTTAAAGCAGGTACCAATGAGGGATTCGACTCAGTAGGTCAGCGTAAGGCCATAAGTTGCCAGGCAGTTGTATTGCTTGCCAGTCAATAACCGATCTGGTAGGTTTATAGTAACAACTATGGCAAAGCAAACTGACAAAAAAACTTCAAATCTGATAATTGCGGGTGGTTACTGTCTTGTTGCAATCATTATTCTGGTTAATTATCTGAACGAGACTTCGCGCAATCGTCAATTCAAAAAAGTTGCCAGAAAACCTGGAATTGAGGCTTCAGAAAAAGGGCAATATGCTTTTCTACAGCGTCAGCTTGAAGAAGAGAAAAAAGTCAACCGTGAAATGAGATCTCTTTTAAGGCAGATACAAGAAAGAAGCAGCAATAACGGTAAAAACCAACAGTCTGTATCTACCTTGAAAAACGCCGATAATATTTTACCCGAACTGAAACTTGATTTGCTTAAAGGGCTTTCAAAATCAAGAAAAAGTCCATTTATACCCGGAAAAAATCCCTTTGCTCCAAGCAGCATGCATTTACAAACTAAGCCTTCTGCACCGGGAAAGCAGGTTGAATTTTTTACCTTTGATCCGGATCTGCCATTTTTAATCAGTGGCGCAGACGAAAATGCAATATATCTTGGGAACTGAAATAAAGGCGGTTTCCCTCTCTTTTTAATACTTTGTGCCCATTTTTTTCAATTGCAGATAAATAGTTGTTTGCCTGATGCCGATAAATGTTCTCAGAGACTAAAAAAAGAATTTAAGGAGATTTCACAACATGAGGCAAACGTTAAGATCTGCAGGAATTTTTTCTTTATTTCTGCTGACATTGACAAATCTCTCTGCTGAACCAATACTACGTGGTTTTTTTATTGAAAAATTACCCGGAACAGCAACAACGAAGCGTCTTGAACCAGGAAAAGGGTTGGTTCTGGCACATGTTTTCAATTCTGACAACAAGGCGATAAAGTCCGGTGAATATTTAGTCGGTGTTGAAATCGATAATGCAGGTAAAAAATCTAAATTTGCAGTGAAACCTGAAAAAAATATCAATTCCGGTACTTTAAAAACCTTTAGGATGGCAGTTCCGCTGGCAAAAAAGGTCAAAGATTCAGGTAGTTTTAGAGTATTCAGCAAAATAAAGGGCGAAACGATCTGGTCAGAAAAATACTCTTTTCTGCAGGGGGTCCGTTCTTCAGATGGTAATAACATTACTACCCTTTATACTGAAGCCCCACCGGAGCCTGAGCAGGTAGTCCCTCCAAACGAAATTCGCTTCGAAGGCGAAAAGAAAAAGAAATCTTCTAAAATTAATAATAAAAAGACAAAGGTAACTGCAAAGAAAAGCAATGATACAAAAGAAGAAAATGTTGCTACTGTTGTAAAACCCGAAACTAAGAAGGCAAAAAAGGTAAAAACAGCGGCCACCAAAAAACAAGCCGATTCCCGAGCCAGGAAGATAAATTCTTCTGAGTTTAAAACTCTGAGAACAATTGATGAAGAATTAGTTATCTATGTAATTAAAAAGGGCGACAGCCTGCGATCAATTGCAGAAAAATACTATGGGAAACCTTCTAAAGAAAGAGCGATCGCTGACCTGAACTTTATCGAAGATCCTTCGTCAGTTAGAGTTGGTGAAGAAATAATAATAGATGTAAAACCACTGGGAAAAAGTGACGCAGTAACTGCTGCTTCCAGCGATTCTTCTTTCAGTCAGGCATTTACTTCTGATCAAAATACCTATACGATTAAAAGAGGCGATACGCTTGGAAAAATTGCTAAAAAATATTTTGGAAAAAGTTCAGCAGCTTCGCGCCTGATGAAAGCTAATCCTGGTGTTGATCCCAGATATCTCAAAGTTGGCGACGTAATTATTATACCAGAAAACAAGGGAGATAATGCCTGATGATGACAAATACAATCACAAAAACCAGAGCAGAAAAATCTCCTTTAATCAAAGTAGCAAGCAAAGGCGAACAGAGCTTTGTTTTTCAGATTAAAGGAAAAGCTTTTCAACAAGGTTACCTGTTCCTGAATCCGCAAATGAAAGAAATATTTCCCTTTCGAGAAGACCTATGCTCAATTTTGTTTGTTGATGACGATGAAGTTGTGCATTCAGCTATTTATCATAAAATGCGGGGCTACATGGTTTGCCTTACTTTTAATGAATGGTGGGAAAAGAATCAGGTAGCAGAAGGAGACCGGGTTGAAATTCAGTTGCTTGACGAAAATAACCGTAAATACAGACTTAAGCTGCTAAAAAATGTTGAAACAGAAACTGTAGTTGAAAATGAAGACGTAGAACTAAAAATGTCTGCTTTTACCGATGATTCAATCAATTACAATCTTGGCAATCTTGAAGTTTTGCGTAAACTGGTTAAAAATGACTTTTCGCCATATCATGAAACAAGTCTTATTCAAAAAGGCGAAGAGCTCAGTGCCGGCATGTGTAATGACGAGTTGCTGGCTTTAAAAACCACATTTGGAGTTAGTACTTACACTCACCAGATTCAGACTGCCAAAATGGTTATCGAAAATTTTAATGGCCGGGCTTTACTTGCAGACGAAGTTGGTCTGGGAAAAACAATCGAGGCAGGACTCATTTTAAAAGAATATCTGCTGCGGGGCATGGCTAAAAAGGTTTTAATTCTTACGCCCGCATCTTTGATTACCCAGTGGCAGCAGGAACTTAAAACCAAGTTCGATCTTTCTTTCAAGAATCATCTTGAAATTAATGATTGGGATGAAAGCGAACTGGTCATAGCGTCGTTAGATACAGCCAAAAGCACAAAAAATCAAAAAGCTGTACAAAAAATTAAATACGATCTGCTTATCATTGATGAAGCTCATAAACTAAAAAACAAAAAGACCAAAAACTGGAAATTTGTAAATTCAATTCATGCAAAGTATTTGCTAATGCTAACGGCCACGCCGATACAAAATGATTTGCTCGAGCTGTTTAATCTTATATCGATTCTACGACCTGGACATCTTTCTACCATGCAGAGATTCAAGGAAGAATTTCTTGCAGAAAGAGATAAAAGACTGCCGAAAAACTCGATTAAACTAAGAGAGATGCTTAATGAAATCATGATCAGGCATCGTCGGGCAGATACTTTAATAAAATTTCCTCAGAGATTTGTTCACACCCATTCAATCGAATTGAATGATGATGAGGCCGAGCTTTACAGAGAATTAACCGATTTCATTAGAAAACGTTATTTTACTCTGCCGACCCACAAGAACCCGCGAGGTATTAACCGGCTTACCCTTATTCTGTTGCAAAAGTTGATGGGTAGTTCTACCCATGCACTGGCTAAAGCACTGGAAAAGATGATAGCCAGCAACTTTTACAAGGATGATTTTGACAATTCGTTGCAAAAACTCCTTGATCTGGCAAAAAATGTCAAACAATCAAAGAAAACTCAAGTTTTGCTGGAGCTTATAAAAAATATAAAAGATGATAAACTGATTATTTTTACCCAATTCCGAGGAACTCAGGATTACCTGGTTAAATGTCTTAAAAAAGAAGGCTATTCTCTTGCAGTATTTAACGGGCAACTTTCCCAGGCCGAAAAAGATAAGTGCATAGAATCTTTTCGTAATGAAAAACAGATTCTGATCTCTACTGAGTCCGGGGGAGAAGGCCGCAACCTGCAATTTTGTAAAATGCTGGTTAACTATGACCTTCCATGGAACCCGATGAGAATAGAGCAGAGAATCGGTCGTATTCACAGACTTGGTCAGACTGAAGATGTTCACATTATAAATCTCAGTGCGAAAGATACCATCGAGTCTTATGTTCTTGAATTACTCGACAAGAAAATTAATCTGTTCCGTCTTATCATAGGTGAACTCGAAATGATTCTTGGTAACATGCACTCGAAACGCACTCTCGAACAAATTATTATCGATATTGTCACCCTGTCACCAAATCAGGATGCAATTAAGAGAAAATTTAAAACTCTCGGCAACAAACTGGAGAAAGCATTGCAGACCCATGAAGAAATTACCCACGCTCAGGAGGAAATATTTAATGGCGAAGAATAAAACAAAAGAACTGGTTTTTTCCTTTATGAGTATGGTTGGTATAAAAGCCGAAGAAATTGATTCGAATATCTGGAAGGCGGATATACCCGAAAAGGAACAACTATTCTTTAACGGATTTGAAGAACTTAAATTTACCTTTTCAAGAGAATTGGCAGAAAAACATCGAGATATCGAACTTATATGTGACGGCTCATTTCTGCTGAGAAAAATAATAGAAAGGCTTGCCGAAATTCCTAAGGCCAGCAGACTGTTCTCATTGCAACAACCTGAAGTTCCGCCATGTGAAAACGCGGGCTTAAGGGTTGTCGACAGCGAAAAAGTCTATTATCGCCAAAAAGTGGTTTTTAATTTTAAGGTTTTATATGATTGTGACCAGAGAAAAGAACAGCTTTTTTCGATAGTTACTGATCCCGCGGGCAATAAGATCGAAATCAACGAAGGTTTATATGACTTAGACCTTGAAAAATACTCAGAAGAGCCACAGCCCGGATTGAAAATAGAGCAATCCGGTCCCGATATTCTACGTTTATATCTTGAGAGCTGTCAGAAACTTGAAAATGAACTTGAAGAAGAAATAAACGCCTTAAAAGAATGGGGAGCTGATGCGTGCTCAGAAGAACTACGAAAATTCGAAGCATATCTTGATGAACAGAAGCAGGAATTGCTGAAGAAAAAAGAGAATGTTTGCTTCCATCTCTATTTCTTCCAGAAAGAAGAAGAAATAGACAAGCTTATTCACGGTCTGGAACAGGAGCATCAAAGAAAGCTCAGAGAACTTAAAGAAAAGTTTGCTCTCAAGGTAAATATCAGCCTTATAAATTCAATTGTTCTCTGTGTGCCTACGGTAGCAACTTCATCGGAGAAAACTCGCAAAAAGTCCTCGGCGGTTGGTAGAAATATGGTAAAATCAAATAGAGTTACAGCCAGATCAGCTAATTTATAGTGCTTTTTCGGGAGGGGTTGAATGTTTTTTAAGCATATAGTTGTTGCTTTCATAATTCTGGGCATACTTGGTTATTTTTTTGGCGATCATATTTTTTATTTCCAGGGAAACCTTATGATGCGTTGGCAATATCCGTTGCCCGCTTACGAAGCATACGAAAGAATAATTCATTATTATCCCGACAGTCCTTATGTTGATGAAGCCAGAACTTTGATGAAGTCATTGCGTAGTCGGAGTACAGAGCTCAACAAATATCTCGAAAAGAAAGAAAAAGCCATTAAAGAGATTCAGGAAGAAAGGCAGAAAAGACAATCTTTTCATTAACTCCAGCCAGATAGCAATAAATGGGAAAAGAAGCAGAAAACCAAAGTTCTTTTAGAGGCAGACTCCACGAAATAATTTTCGAATCAGACACCAGAGCCGGAAAGTTTTTTGACCTGGCTCTGGTTTCCTGTATATTGATAAGTGTTTCAGTAACCTTGCTTGACAGCATTAAAGAAATTAATCTCGTTTACGAAAAAGAATTCTTTTATCTCGACTGGTTTTTTACTGTTATTTTTACTCTAGAATACCTTTTACGAATTTATGTAGTAAATCGTCCTTTCAGCTATATTTTCAGCGCTTACGGTATGATCGATTTTTTTGCTATTTTCCCTTCATATCTCAGCGTTTTAATCCCAAATACCCGTTATTTTTCCGTAATCAGGGTGCTGAGGGTTTTAAGAATATTCAGAATTCTAAAACTTGCTCATTACCTTGAAGAAGGTGAGCTGATTCTTAAAGCTCTTAAATCGAGCAGGAGAAGAATACAAGTATTTGTTTTCTCGGTATTCTTGTTGGTTATTATTATTGGCTCGCTAATCTATGTTATAGAAGGTGAGAAAAATGGTTTTACCAGTATTCCCATAAGTATTTACTGGGCTATAGTCACGCTTACTACTGTGGGCTACGGAGATATTTCTCCGGTTACACCGCTTGGACAGGCCCTTTCAGCCCTTATTATGATTATAGGATACGGCATTATTGCTATTCCTACCGGAATTGTAACTGCTGAAATGATTTCTTCAGGCAAAAAGATTACAACTCAGGTATGTAAAGATTGCAATCGCGAAGGCCACGATGAAGACGCTGTTTACTGTAAGTATTGTGGTAAACGTCTTTAATTCCAGATGCCGGGAATTTCTGTTTTACAGTATGGGCACTTACCGTCTTTAAGGTTGTTAGCCACAATCTGGTAGCCAAGTCTGTCAATCAGAAGTTTTCCACAGTTATGGCAAAAGGTGTCTTCGCCTTCGTGTCCTGAAACATTGCCTATATATACATATTTCAAGCCTGTTTTTATCGCAAGCTTTCTTAAATTTTCCAGCTTGGAAACAGGAGTCGGCCCGATATTTCTAAGTTTATATGTTGGATAATATCTTGATACAAATAACGAGGGCAGGGGGCCGGCTACTTTAAGTAACCAGTTGTACATTTTGCTGCAGGTTTCGGTGTCATCATTGAGACCTGGTATAATAAGGCAAACTATATCCAATAATTTTTTATTTCTGGCAAGTGTTTCAATTGTTTTCTTTACCGGTTCGAGCCGGCCACCAGTTACTTTTTTATAAAAATCTTCGCTAAAGCCTTTTAAGTCAACTTTAATTATATCCATGACTTCGATGAGTTCTTTTAATGGCTCCTGATTTATATATCCGCAGGAAACCATGACATTTTTCAAACCTTTTTTCCTGGCAATTATAGCTGTATCAAACATGAATTCAAAGAAAACTGTAGGCTCATTATAAGTATAGGCGATGCTGTCACAATTAAGCTCAATTGCTTTTTCTACCAGCTCAGCGGGGGTGATATGAAAATTACAAACCTCTTCAGGTAGTGACTGTGAAATTTGCCAGTTCTGACAATATTTACATGATAAAACACAACCTGCAGCTGAAACTGAAAGAGCATGAGTGCCCGGGAGAAGATGAAAAACAGGTTTTTTTTCTATGGGATCGACGGAAATTGAAGACAGGTTGCCATAAACAAGGCTGTACAACTGGCCATTAGAGTTAAGTCTTGCGTTGCATCTTCCCCGCTTACCTGGAGGAATAACGCAACGGTTCGGACAGAGCCTGCAATTAACAAGGTTGTTTTCAAGCGTTTTATAATGCCGTGCTTTATGTATATGAAATCCTTTTTTCTTGAAATCATTAAGACTAAGTCTTTCTGGTGGTCTAGCGGAGCAGGGCTCTTTTAAATTTTTGGCAAAACAAAACGTTGCGCTTAGAAATGATAAAATTTTTAAGAAATTTCTTCTTTTCATGATATTCCCAGCTTTTTAATATAATTTTTTTGCCTGTTAAGATGCTTACATGTTAATTATATTACATATTGCAAATTAATGAGGAATACCAGATGAATAAATTCTTTAAAATTATTGTTGCTCTAACTACAGTCTTTTGTCTGATGAGCTCTATAGCATTTGCCATGAAAATTTGTCCTGATTGCCGAAAAACTTTCGACGATGATGTAAATTTTTGTCCTTTTGATGGTAAAAAGTTAGAGAAAGTGCCTGTAACAGATCTGGTGCGTTTCAGATTTGATGTTGAGCCAGATGAAGCAAGCATTCTTGTTAATGGAGTATCACAAAAAGGTCGTGATATAGAGCTGAAGTTGGGTAAAAGTTACGAGCTTGAGATCAAGGCCGATGGGTTTCATTCTCACAAAATGAATATGACACCGGTCGCGAACGGAAACATGATAATAAGGGTTAAGCTTGATCAGCTTACGAAAGCTGCGGCAAATCAAAAAAAAGTCGTTAACCTGGCACTTGATCGAGATAATGAAATGGTTGAAATAAAAAAAGGCACATATATGCTGGGAAGTGATCGAGGAAACCATGACGAAAGACCACGGCGCAATATTGACACAGAAGGTTTCTGGATGGATAAATACGAGGTTACCTGCGCTCAGTATCAACAGTTTCTTAAAGATGTAAGAAAACATGGGCATAAATGGTGTCATCCTTATGCCCCAGAACACAAAGATCATACTCCTTATCATACCTATGCCTGGGCATTGAGATTCAGCTGGGTAGGTGGACAGCCGCCTAAGGGCATGCTAAATACGCCGGTAGTTCTGGTAGACTGGTTCGATGCTTATGCCTACGCAAAATGGGCCGGAAAAAGGTTGCCAACAGAAAACGAGTGGGAAATAGCTGCCAGAGGTAGCGATCAGCGAGAATATCCATGGGGTAATACTTTTTTTGCAGATCGTTGCAATGTTGGTGATCAGCCGGTTGCAGTGGGGTTATACCCAACCGGGATTTCGCCCTGGGGAGTTCACGACCTTGCCGGGAATGTTTCAGAGTGGACTGCTACCGCTTACGACAAAGACCCAAGAAATGCTTATAAATTTCATGGTAAATATGGTTTGCCGATAGTGCGCGGCGGCTCCTGGGATGACAATTCCAGAGGCTGTAGATCTTCTGCCCGCGATGTAAAACGATCGCCACTTTACAGAAGTACTACCGTAGGTTTTAGATGTGTTTCCGATAAGCCGCCCGAAATGCTCGAAACAGGTAAATGAGTTAAACTGCAAAAAAAAGCTGCCCCATCATAAAGATGGGGCAGCTTTTTTTGAGGTCTTATTTTTTTACTATTCCCATAGTATCTTCGGCAATAACCAGTTCTTCGTTTGTAGGTACTACCAGGACTTTGACTTTTGAGTCTGGAGTAGTTATTTCGCCTTCAGCGCCACGCCAGGTAACTTCGTTTTTATCGAGGTCGAGTTTAATGCCAAAGAATTCCATCTGTTTATGGACAATGCTTCTTACAATCGGACTGTTTTCGCCGACGCCCGCAGTCCAGACAATTGCATCACAACCATCCAATACTGCCATGTAAGCGCCAATGTATTTTTTAATTCGATGGGAATATACGTCGAGTGCCAGGTTTGCTCTTTCACTTCGATTGGGCCATTCTTCTTCGAGATCACGCAAATCACTTGATTCCTGGCTTATTCCAAGCACGCCCGAATGCTTATTTAACAAATTGTCCATTTCCTGAACTGTTAATTCATATTTTTTCATGATATGGAGAATCAGAGCAGGGTCGATGTCGCCACATCTTGTGCCCATTACCAGACCTTCCAACGGTGTGTGTCCCATTGAAGTGTCAAGAGATTTGCCTTTGTCTATGGCGCAGACAGAAGCACCGTTTCCCAGGTGAACGGTGATAAGTTTTAACTCATTTAATGGTTTCCCAAGCAATTCAGCTGCTCGAGATGCAACAAAGCGGTGACTTGTTCCATGAAAGCCATAGCGTCTAATTCGGTGTTTTTCATAAAACATATAGGGAATACCGTAAATGTAAGCTTCGGGTTTCATGGTTTGGTGGAAACTGGTATCAAACACAGCAACCTGTTTTACATCGGGCAGAATAGCTTCTACAGCTTCAACTCCTTTAAGATTCGGGGGATTATGCAGAGGTGCGAAAACGATACACTCTTCTATTGCATCTTTTACTTCATCAGTAATAAGAACACTTTGAGCGAATTTGTCGCCGCCATGCACAATTCTGTGCCCAACAGCCTGTATCTCATTGAGATTTTCAAGTACACCTGTTTCTTTATCGGTTAGAAGTTCAAATATTTTTTGAATTCCTACTTTATGGTCAAGAATTTCACATTCGTGAACCTTTTTTTTGCCGTCGCTGCCTTTTCTGAAGTCTATGGTAGAACCAGCCAGTCCGACTCTTTGTGCAAGCCCTTTGGCCAGTACTTCGGTGTTAGTCATATCAAAAAGCTGGTATTTTATTGAAGATGAACCACAGTTAAGTACCAGTATTTTCATTGCAATTCTCCTGTTTAATTATTTTTACACATTGATAGTTCTGATATATTTAAGCCACTGTTTGGGATTCGGGTAAGGTCTTTTTCATAACGGTAAAAACCTTTGCGCCCTTTAACCCCTTTATAACCAGCTCTTACCAGTCTTTTCAGAAGCTTGGCCGGTAAATAACTCTGATCAAAGGTTTCTTTATACATATTTTCAAGATAATAAACCACTGTATCCAGGCCGATTCGATCGGCAAGTGCCAGGGGGCCTGCATTTAAACCAAAGCCCAGCTTCATGGCTGTATCAATTGTTTCGCAATTTGAGATTCCTTCTTCAAGCACTTTAACTGCCTGATTAATCATCGGAAGAGCTATTCTGGTGGTTACAAAGCCGGGACAGTCATATACTGACACTACAGTTTTTCGCATCATAGAGGCAAGAATAAGGGCTGCCTCATAGGTTGCATCGTTAGTATGCAGTCCACGTGAGATTTCAACCAATGGAACTTTTGGTATAGGGCTTTGAAAATGCATACCTATAGTTCGTTCGGGATGAGAACACTCAGCGGCAATTTCTGTGATTGAAATAGTGGCTGAATTTGAAGCCAGAATAGTATCTACAGAACATATTTCGTCAAGTTCCTTGAATAACTGACATTTTACATCGATTGTCTCTTTAAGTGTTTCAATAACGAAGCTTTTTCCTTTTGCATCCTTTATTGAAGTTGACGTCTTGATTCTTCCCAGAATTGCCCTTTTCTCTCCTGCGGTCAGACCCCAGCGAGCCATTTCTGCATCAAGAGCTCTTTCAATTCTTTTCAGGCCATTTTCCAACATTTCCTGGACTGGATCGATTAAGACAACTTCACATCCAGATTTGGCAACGGTAAGGACCAGCTCCTGGCCAATGGTCGCCGCTCCGTAAATTGCGACAGTTTTCTGAGTCATTTACTTACTCCCGAAATTAAATTTGTGTACAAAAAAGTTTAAAGTTATTCAAACTAGCAACATGACCAAGCTCTGTCAAGTTTATTAAAGGTTTCAGGCAAAAAAAAAGAGGGCATTAAGCCCTCTTTTTTGTTTCTCGTTTTTTTGTTATCTCTGGCGGTGAATATTATTGAATCTTTCGACTACAGAGCGCACAGCTTTAAGTTGTCTTTTGCTTATAATCGAGCGGTTTGGATCACGTAAAGCGTTGGTTCCGCAGTGAATTTCACCCATTGAGCTGTGATATGGTGAATCATCAATAAAATGTACCTTGTTGCCCTGTGCTTTTAATCGAGCTTCGATTGCTCGGTCGAAAGCAGGTATGTGGGTTGCAGGTACAATTAGATGATCTCTAACAACCAGCAGATTAACCACACCAGGAAGGAATGCATGGCAACTTCTTGGGTTGGTTGTACCATATCCTTCAAATAATGAGGGCCAGTATACTTCTTCGATATCTCTTTCATGGTCTTTGGTGGTTCTTCTGATGAACTGCTTCAATTTACCTACATTCAGTTCGATAATTTCGTTAATTCTTTGATTTAAAGCGATAAAATCGCCTTCTTCAGTGCCTTTGCCGGCATAAGGGTCTTTCATTTGCTTATTGAGAAGTCTTTTAACTTTGAGAAGAAAATTTCTGTCGTAGCTGCTGATTTTATCAAGTTCCGAATCTGGTGCGTTTTTAATAAGATCGAGAGCCATGCCGGTATCGGCTCTGACGATTGTGTATCCGCCCGGTGCTTGAGGCGTCGGGATAAAACTTATGTATTCGTCAATATGACCGACCTGAAGCCATTCTGTATCGCCCAGAAACATTCTGCCTTTGTAGCCGTTTTCTTCGAAAAATCTTTTACATGTGTTTGTAATGGTGCTGCCGGCTACAAGAATGTCGTCGAAAGGTGTTACTTCGAGATTCCCGCCATAATCACCGTGAGACTGGGCGTTTGACGGGTTTTTAAAATAAACCAGATCCCACATGTCGCTTAATACGCGGGGTAAACGTCCAAGACCTCTTCCACGGTTCGAATCAAAAACCGCCGGTATCAATTGTCCATCATGGGTTTCTGCTGCACAGAGTTCCATGCAGTCCTGAAGCCAGATGTCGCTGGTGTTGAAATTCTGGTTTACTTCTGCGTATTTCTGGGCAACTGAATATGAAACGCCCAGTTCATTAAGGGGGTCTCCATGGCTGGAAACTATATGGAGCTTGATAAAATCATCGCCAGTTAAATTTTCAGTGTCGTTGATTTCTTTAATTACGTTAAAAAGATCTTTAACAAATTTCTTGGTTCTATAAGTAGAAGTTACAAGAATTTTTTTGGGCACATGATTGTTGTTGATAAATTTGATTCTTTTAACTTCTTTGGCTTTGGGTGCCGCAAAAAGCATCGAGGTTAACCCAACAAATAACAAACAAAACAATAAACTACGATAAATTTTTCTGATCATCTTTCCTCCAAAGCGCCTTCGGCTTATTTTTATCAAGTATAATATATAGATTATACAGATTTTCAGGGCGTTTCACAAGTGCATAACTTTTTATACAGTAATTATCCATTTGTTTGTCGAAACCGTTTCAAGACATTTAGATTGCTTCGCTTCGACTTCGCTCAGCACAAGCGCTTCGCTCGCAATGACAGCCACTATCAACCCCTGGGTTTATTCAATTGTTTTTATAAATTCATCCTGTTCGAGTTTTTGTAGAGCCTGGCGCAATAGTTGCCGCGAGCGCTCGCGTGAAATACCCAGCCTTCTGCCAATTTCAGCCAGGTTAAGCTCTTCATCAACAAAACCGTAATAGTTGTTAATAACATACTGAAGGCGGGTAGGCAAATTTTCTATCGCCTTTTCTACCGCCTGGTTTTTCAGGTTTTCTATTGCTAATTCTTCAGGAGTAAGAGTTTTTTTGTCTGAAAGATAGTATTCTATGGTCTCATCCTGATTGCCATCACCAGTGCTTGCATTAATTGAAATAGGAGACTGGGTAATTTGTATTACGCTGATAATTTTTTCTTCTTCAAGGCCCATTAATCTTGCTAATTCTCTCAAAGTTGGAGACTTATAGTGGGCGTATTCATATTCTTGAATCTTTTTGCGGATTTTATGAGAAACCGTTAGCAGATGGTAGGGTATACGTATGGTTGTACCTTGATGGGCTACGGCTCTTTGCATATAATACCTTATCCAGTAAGCCGCATAGGTCGAAAATCTATAACCAAGCGTAAAATCAAATTTGGCTATTGATTTGATCAAACCTATGTTCCCTTCTTGAATAAGGTCCATTATTCCGAGGCCTTTGTTCGAGTATCGTTTGGCAATACGGGTTACAAGCTTGAGGTTGGCAAGAAGAAAAAGTTCTGAAGCTTCTTTATCACCGGCAATTTTTTTAGCAAGTTCGATTTCTTCTTCGCGAGTAAGTGGCTTTTTTTTAAGTTCATTCAGATAAATTTCAACCAGCGTATTACGCTTAATTCTATCTGCCTTTGCCAGGCGAAGTTTTTTTGCTTCAAGAATATCTTTAAACAGACTTTCATCCAGAATGCCTATGTCCCAACCTTTTTTGTAGAAGCATGAATCACAGGTGCGTTCTGTACAGGTCAAATCTTGCTTTTCTTCTGCTGTTTTTCTTGAAAAAAATTTAAAGCATTGAATAATCTGCCGTCTTCTGACAACGCAATTGGGATTAGGGCATTCAACTATTTCATGACAAAATCTGAGCCCGGGTTTACCTATGCCCCTTAGTTTCTTTTCCTCTATGTAATTATCAACTTCAGTCTTTTTCTCTTCCTCTGGCGAAACCGGTTCTTTATCTGGTTCTTTTTTTTCTTCAGTTGTTTTGGTTCTTTCTTTGGGAGCTTCAGGCGGTGGGATCAAACTCTCGGGAGTTGGGTCGGGGTTGTCGGGAAACAAGCTTTCGCCGATAAGGCCGATTTCCCAGCCCAGTCGGTAATTGCACTGGTCACAAGGGGCAAAGGGGCATTCTTCAGTGGTAATTTCTTTGTTATAATACCCTTTGAGAAATACCCAGCATCTTTTAATTTGATGTCTTTGTACCGGGCAATCATACTTTGTGCATTTGTGTGCTTCAAAACAATACATTAGTTATTTATCAGATTGAAATTCTGTTTCCTTTTCTTCTTCGGTAATCTTTAGAAAAACATGTTCGAGATTATTTCCGGGCAGGCTGGCTCTGGTTTGTAGCTCTGCCATTGAGCCGAGTGCAACTATTTCACCGTCTCTAATAATGCCAATTCTCTGGCAAAGGTCCTGGGCAACAGAAAGAGTATGGGTTGTTAGAAAGATGGTTTTTCCATTTTTTACCAGATTAATAAAAAATTCTTTTGCTAATTTGAGGCTTCTGGGGTCAAGTCCCACGGTGGGCTCATCTACAACAAAAATTTGCGGATCATGAAGAATCGCCGCACTCATGGCAACTTTTTGTTTCATCCCGTGAGAAAAGCTTTCTATTAGTTCATTGCGCCTGTCCCATAAGCTGAAAAGCTTAAGCATCTCTTCACCTTGTCTTCTTATTTGTTCTTTCGCTACACTGTAAAGCCCTCCCATGAAATCAAAATATTCAATTGGAGTAAGTTTCTCATAAAGATAGGGGCGGTCTGGAACAAAGCCGATTGAGGCTTTAGCTTTATCGGGCTGTTTATAAAGATCATAACCATTGATTATAATCTGGCCGGCAGTTGGTTTAATTATGCCGGTTAACATTCGAATCATTGTAGTTTTGCCTGCTCCATTGGGGCCGAGAAAACCGAACAATTCACCGGATTTTATTTCAAGATTAATTTCTTTTACCGCAGAAAAGGACCCATAATCTTTTTTTATTTTTACAAATTCAATTATATTTTTATTCTGGTTCATAATTTTCAATTACTTTAAGACCTTTTTTAAATGGTATGGTAAGCCATGCATAGGTACAGATCAAAAGAAGAATTGCGCATATTATTATAGTAAATTCGCCAGAAAAATGTCGTGTCGGAATAAAGCGATGAAAGAAAAAACGGTACATCGGATAAGCTTCGAGTGCAATGAGATTAAAAATATACAGACCCGACAAAATCATATAGATAAAACCACCGTAAGATCCTGCAATTTTTAAAGGAGAGTCGGCAGCAAAGTCGGCATGAATACTGCCTACACTTATGGCAAGAGCGGTAATTACTATTGAGATCAGTCCAACGTTTATGAAGCTCATCCACCACAGTATATCAGAGGTTACGGTAAAAATAGAATTGGTTACTGCGCACAATACTATGCCCACTAATAGCATGGGTATTAGATAAACAATAAACTTAATAAAAAGAATTCGCCCGGGTTTAACCGGTGAAGACTTTACCGCCCAAAAGGCGCGTCCTTCCATGCTGATGGAGGGATAAACAAATCTCATTCCAATCGAAGCAAGAATAAAACCAATAAATGGTCCGTTCAAAAAAACAAGGGTGTCGTTTAGTTCGCCACTATACAAAGAAGGAATGTCCTTTAAAGGCAAAATTGTCAGGTTGTAACCATATACAAAAACTATGGCAGCCATCATGAAAATCTGGGAAAAGATAGCAGGGTCGCGAAGAAAAGTGGTAATTTCTTTGGTGGCAATAACACGAAAAACATTATCAAAATATCTTAATGGAAAAGTAATGGCTTTCCTTATCCATTCAAGACTTAACACCTGATTTTCAATCGCTTCCATCGATTTCTGCCAGCTTTTTCGATACAGAAGTGCAGCAAGCATATTCAAGACCAATAAGCCGCCGAGAGTAATTCCCGCCAGAGGTAAAAAACTGGTTAATGCACCCTGGTAGTCAGCGTTGAATAATTTCAATGCTGACTGGTGAAGCCAGGAAGAGGGCGAAAACTCAAGCAGTGGAAGCTGAAGGCTGAGTATATATTGCGAAATATCTTTGAAATAACTCGGATTAAGCAGTTTTTCTGCTTCCAGTGATCTTAAAAAAAAGATCAGGCTGGTTAAGACAATTATTGACAAAAACTGAAAAATTTTTCGCATCTGACGAATCGGAAAAAATGATCCGAGTAGAAGTGCGAATGAAGCTCCGAATATATTAGGCAGAATTATGAAAAAAGCCAGAAATAAGATGAAAATAAAATATGCGGTTGCATTGGCATTTAATGCAGTTGCAAAAGCGATGAGGGCAGGGAAAAAAAAAGCCATGACCATCCATGAACTTTCGAATGTCATTAATATAAATCTTGATCTGAAAATTCTTCCTACTGGCTGCGGCGACGCCATTAATACCGGCAACTCTTCGTTTAAATAAAAAGCCGATAAGGCAGAAATGATGCTACTGAACAAAACCATAAAAAAAAGTGTCAAAAGAAGCATTTCTAACAGCTTACCAACTAGAAGTCCTCCTATGACCGGCCCAAAGGTTTCCCCCAGCATTGGAGCCCGGCCCACATATTCAAGAAATCGATATAAACCATAGTAAATGGTACCTGTTACCAGGATAGAACCTGCAAAAAGAAGCCACAATACCGGCCCTTTGCGTAATGCAAAAACTCTATGAATTTTTTTTAAGGCGGGAGTTAAGAGGTTGAAAGAGTTCATTACCAGACTGTCGGATGCCAATCAGGACCCCGGGGAGTTGGCTGTCTATACTGACATAAACCTTCTTTACAATCTAGTAGACCAAGGCTCAGGGCTCTTGAAATAACCTTGCTGTTTACTGTGTGGCAAATATTATTATGTAATCTAATTATGTCTTTCTCGCTGGCAACCCCGTGAAAAACATCTTTACCGATGATCGAGGTGTGTGCCTGCCATTCAAGATGTGCTTTAACCTGCTTAATTACTCTTGCGTGATCAAATGCCAATTCAGGTAAGTTTTTTAATGGGAACCAGTTAGCATCTTTGGCATCATCGCCTCCATGCGCTTCCATTTCGCTCTCACGAACCAGGCATCCAAAAAGCATTGTTATTGTTCTGCCTCTCGGGTCTCTTTGGGGCTCACCGCAGGAGAAAAGTGGTTTTAAGGGCAGCTCATGCAGTTGGGTTTCTTCAAATAGCTCACGTGCTGCGCCGTTAAGTGGTCTTTCACTCATTTCCAGAAAGCCTCCGGGAAGGGCCCAGCTTCCCTCAAAAGGCGGCCGGCCTCTTTTTATTAGAAGAATTTCCGGGTATTTTAACTCTGGCGTGCGCAAAACTACAGCATCCAAGGTTACTGAAGGACGGGGAAATTCATAGGTATATTTCATAATTATTCTACCAGACCGCGCAGAAAGCGTTCTATTCCACCTTTATCAATAAAGCCGGAATACCTTTCGTCATTATACTCAACAGTAGGAACCTGTCTGATTCTTCTGGTTCCCCATAGAAGCTGTTTTTCTTCTGCTTTTTTAGTCAACTTTTTATCCGCAGTGGCTTCTGAAAAAATATTTGTGTCGATACCCTCTGATTGCAGGTGAACTTTTAAACTTTTGGGTGCAGAAATATTGATTTCGGCTGCAAAAAATGCTCGAAAGACACTGGAAATATAATCAATGGCACTGCTTGAGTCATAGGCTTCTACAGCGCTTGAAACGTATAATTCTGAAACATAGGCTTCAGGCTTTTTCAACTTGAGACCAAGCTTGGCTGCATCTTCTGTTAACCGTTCCCACCGGTTTTTCCCCCACTTTTTACGATAATGCAGGCTGTTGTTGCCGGGCGGGAACAAACCAATTTCAATTGGGGCAACTTTTACAGATTCTTTTGCCAGTAAATTTTTTAAGATCTCCCATGCCATGTAAGAATATGGGCATTGAAAACTGAAATAAAACAGCAAATCAGGATTAGAAAAATCTATCTGCATATATACTTACCCTTCTTAATTCATATTAATAATACCAATTTCGTGTTTGAAATTCAACAGACTTAGTTTCTTTGCTGTTTTGGGTTAGTAAGCTTTTAAAAAATTAACTTCAGTTTTTTACATTGAAAAAGGGAAACTTTATTTCTCGGTTAAGCTTGTGAGAAAGCCGATCAATTAATTCTAAGGGTCTGCCATAAAGAATTTTAGCTTTATCGTTAATACGTACTTCAGAATAAAGCTGAAAATCAATGGCTGAAACCTTGCGAAATCGGTCATCGCCAACAATCATCAAACCATTATGAATTACCATTGATAATTCTTCTGAGTTCATTTGCAAAAGAGCTTCAAAAGGATCTTCATTCTCTTTTGCTTCAAATACTATTAAGTTAGCTTTTTTCCCTTTTTTTATGCTTCCTACCTGTTTATTTATGCCAAGGATTTCGGATGCTGTTTCGGTAGCCATCTTAATTATCTCTTTAGCTTTGAAATCAGGGACAATACTTATACGACAATAGTCCAGAGCTTTTCGTAGTTCTTCGAGCATATCGCCAGAACCTGTATTCGAGCCATCTGTACCAATTGCTAGTGAAATGCCGAGCTCAATGATTTTTTTGATATTCGGTTGGTGCGAAAATATATTTTGGGAAGAGCCGGGCAACCATACAATAGATGCTTTATTGTCGGCTATCTGATTTAAATCGTTGTCGGTTAAAAAACAGCAGTCGACTAATATAGTGTTGCTTTCGAGGGCTCCAAGCCTTTTGAGTGTTTCGAGTTCACTTGTGAGTTCTTCGCTGTTGCCTTGCCCAATATGGGTAATAAAGGGGGTAATTCCTCTGGTGTTTCTATACTCTTCGGTTATATTTCTACCCCACTCAAGCCCTTTGGAAGAAACTGAATGAACCATATTAAAATCCTCGACCAGAGAGGTAAGAGGATGGTCATAGAATGTACTCGAAATCTCGACTGGAAAATGATCAACTACTGTGGTAGCACCTGATAAAATGTTTTTGTACATGCCAAGCACATAGAGGTCTGTGACTGAAAGCTTTTGCATGTCTTTATAATCCTGGCTGGCACGCACTGATTTACGCCATTCATACCAGTTGCCGGCAGGACAATCGCCAAGTCCCTTCCAACAAGTATCAATTAGATGGTCATGAGCATTTATAAAGCCGGGGAACACAAATTGGCCTTTAATATTTATTTCGGCATCAACTTCTTTGTCTGGAATTGTGGCGGGTTCTAAAATATCCTGAATAACATCATCCTGAATCAGGAGATCAGCTTTCTTGAGTTCAAAATTTTCATCTAATATTGTTCCATTTCGGAATAATTTGAGCATAGGTTTTACAGCCTTCCAAAGTTGGGTGTTTCTGACTTAACTTCTTTAAGAAAGACTTCCCAACTTTTATCGGCAAAAGCCATACTGACAAAATGTTCGCCTATTTCTTCCAGATATTGAAGAAAGGTAATTCTTTGCAGGTCAGGCCGTAAAGCCCTGACTCTGGAAAAAGTTTTATAAAATTCTTCGGTATCTTTGAGACCTACTGCAACGGCAGTATGCCCAAAAAGAGCTTCAAGAGAAATATGCTCGCTTTTTTCGAATGGAAGAATTTGAGAGCCGAGCAGGGTACCTATCATTTCGCCACGAATTTCAAGAGGAACGGCAAAAATAAGAAAACCTGCGTAGCATACATTAACAAAAGGTTTTTTTCTTCTAAGTAGCCGGTCTTCAATATTTTTATACGTTTTTCTGCACCTGATTCTTCCGCGCTCGGTTCCTCTGATTATTGAGCATGGGCCGTTAAAATAGTCTGTTTTACAGACTACTTCTCCGGTAATTGAACGAAGAGAAAGAGCTACTCCCAGGAACTCTTCAAGCTTTTTAAGCAGTTCAGGGATGTGTCCAGATGAAAAGGTTATTTTTTTATTTATATTAGGAAGTTTATTCTCTGTCATCCGCAGCTTTCCTTTCAATCCATTCCTGTACAGCTTTTAATTATGAGCCTGTTGACTTTTTTCTGTGCAATTCCTCTGCCAGAGAACAATGCCCAGTAGCAATGAATTGAATTTCGTGTTGTTGTCATCTGCTCTGGAAGTTAAGACGACAGGGCATTTTGCACCATAAACCAGACCGCCCATATTGGCTTTTACATAATATTGAAGTGATTTATAAAGGGCATTTCCTGTTTCTATTCTGGGAGCGATAAAAATGTCGGCGTCTCCCTGAATTTTGCCTTTGTATTTTTTTACTTCAGCAGACTCTTTGCTCAAGGAAAGGTCAATTGAAATTGGGCCTTCTACAATTACATCGGTGCGATCCTGCATTTTTTCGGCTACATTTTTAGCAAGAATCGTACTGGGCAATTTCTCAGAGACTTTTTCATTAGCTGCAAGCAGTGAAACTTTTGCGGGATGGTTGCTGAACAGTTCGAAAGCTTCGGCTGCGTTGTTAATTTCATGCTGCATGGTTTCTTCGTCAGGAGCAATACACATTGCAGCATCGGTTAAAATTCTGAGTCCGGGTGTTTGGGGAAGTTCAAAAAAGGTCAGGTGAGACAGAATAGGGTTCTTTCTAATGCCGGTTCTGGAGTTTAATACAGCTTTAAGCAACGTAGAGGTGCCTACGTTACCTTTCATGAGAATATCAGCGTGTCCTTCTCTTACTTGTTGTATGGCAAGATCGCATGCTTTCTTTTCATCGGTTTCAGGTAATATTTTGACGTTTTCGTGTTCAGCAACCTCAGCATACATAGTTTTGATCTGGTTTTCGTCACCAATTAATACTGCCTTGAGAATGGCCATTTTAACTGCCTGACAAACTGCATAAGCACAGGCATCGTCGTTAGCAATAGGAATCGCCACCGTACATTTATTTTCTGAATCTAAACTTTCTACCAAATTACTGAAAAAATCTGAACTCATTTCTATCTCCTGGAATGGTATGTTTTCAGGCCTTATAAGTAAGAGCCTCGGATTCTTTGCGCAAAACTCTCAAAGCACCCTGGGCCAGAGCAGTCAGTTCATCTTCGCCAGGCACAATCTTGACTGGAGCAAAGCATTCTACATAACTTTTAATTTTGTCTACCAACAGAGTATTGTTTGCGCCGCCACCGGTTAAAATAATTCTTTTCACATCGCCTTTGTGAACAGCAACGTATGAGCCGATTGTTTTCGCAATCTGATAGGCCATGGCGTTGAAAACATCCTCATATTCCTTGTTACCTTCTCGAACCTTATCGGCAATTTCGATCATGTTGCTGGTGCCGAGATAGCTGGTCAAGCCGCCTTTGCCAACTAACATCTTTTTTATCTCTGCCTTGGTGTATTTACCTGAAAAACAAAGATCTAACAGTTTTATCGTAGGAAGTGAGCCGGAGCGCTCGGGGGTAAATGGCCCTTCTTCAAGACCATTGCTTACATCTATACATTTCCCTTTATGAATGGCTGAAACGGAAATTCCGCCGCCCAGATGAGCGACAACAAAGTTATCATTTTGCATCGAGAAATTATCACTTTTGCAGACCTGTCTAATAACAGCCATAACATTCAATGCATGCCACACGCTTTGTCTGGGAATTTCTTTGTTGCCCGAATAGCGGGCAATGGAGTGCATTTCATCTACAACCACCGGATCAACTATAAATGCCGGTATATTGTGGTCTTCATGAAAACTGTTGGCAATAAGGGCACCCATGTTACTGGCGTGTTCGCCATATTTGCAGGATCGTAAATCATTGATTATATCTTGATTTACTTTGTAAGTTCCACTGACCAAAGGTCTTAACAGGCCGCCACGTCCAACGGCTGCTGATAAATCTTCGCCTTTAAGATTGTTTTCTTTTAAAAAATCTTCGATAAGCTGGCTTCTAAAACCAACTTGATCAATAATATTTGAGAACTTAGATAGTTCTTCTCCGGAATGGGCAATCTTTTTTTCTTTAACTAATTCTTCATTTTCAAATAGACCTACTTTGGTAGAAGTAGAGCCAGGGTTTATTACCAAAATCCTGAATAGATCGCTCATGCTTCAATCCTTTCCCGTAACTTTTTGTCTCAAAATCTTAGCATCAGCAAAAACAGCTGTCAATTAGAACATTTGCAGTACAGTAATTATCCATTTTTTTTTGTAATAACCATTTCAAGACATTTAGATTGCTTTACTTCGACTTCGCTCAGCAAGAGCTCCGCTCAGGGACAGCAACAGGGCGTCATTGCGAAGAGTTCTGCGAAGCTGGTTTCTGCGTAACTTTACGCGGAGCAGAATAGCGAAGCAGAACGACAAAGCAATCTTTGATATGCTAAAATTTATTACATAACAAAAAATACAAAAATGTCTTGAAACTCGCTAATCTCATTAAGTGTAGTATTACTGTCTGTAGTAATAAACTTTTGTTAAATGCTTTAAACAGTGAATTCGGCAGAGAAAAACGGGTTGGTTGCTTTTTCATCAGATATGGTTGTTTCCGGACCATGGCCTGGTAATACCTGGCGATTGCTTAAAGAAAAGAGATTGTTTTTTATATCGTTGATAAGCTGTTTCCCGTCGCCGCCGGGAAAATCTGAACGCCCAATTGAGCCGGCAAAAATAGTGTCGCCTGAAATAACTATTTCATCAAAGATCAAGATTAAACCGCCTGGCGTATGCCCACCTACCAGGGCAAAATTGCCCTCATAATTGCCTATGGTAATTTTATCGCCATCTTTTAAAAACTTTTCTGCAGGATCAAGTATTATTGATTCTCCAATAAAATTAGATAGATTGAGATTTGCATCTTCAAGCATGGGGGAATCTTTTTCAGAGATAAGCAGTGGGGCACCGGTTTTTTTTCTGAAAAATTCAACTCCATAAATATGGTCGGCGTGTCCATGGGTAAGAAAGATACCAATAAGTTTGAGGTCGAGTTCCTGAATTCTGCTTAAAAGATTTTGAGATTGTTCGGCAGGATCAATAAGCAAAGCGTCAGAGGTGTCTTTGTCATAAACAAGATAGGTATTTACCTCCATCGGACCTAAAACAAATCTTTCACAAATTAAATTACCATGTTTAAAAGTGACCATGCTTTAACCTCTTTTCCTTATTATCTGTATTCGGGCTTTACAACACCTATGTAGGGCAGATTGCGTAAATATCCTTTAAAATCCAATCCATAGCCGACAACAAATTCGTTTTCAAGTTTGAATCCACAATAATCAACTTTTACATGCTGCTGTAAGTTGCCTGGTTTATTGCATAATACGCAAATCTTGATGTCGGCTGGTTTTCTGTCTTTAAGAATTTTTTGTAAATAAGAGAGAGTTAAACCCGAATCTATAATATCTTCCACAATCAGAATGTGTTTGCCTTCAACGCTTTCAGAAAGATCTTTGTCAATTTTTACGATTCCTGAACTCTGGGTAGAGTCCCCATAGCTGCTTACTGCCATGAAATCCATTTTCTGGGGAACACTTATCGAACGGCATAAATCGCTGGTAAATAAAAAAGCTCCCTTAAGTATGCATAAAACAATAATTTCTTTATTTTTATAGTCGTTAGAGATTTGCTTGCCAAGTTCTTTAATGCGTTTTTGAATCTGCTGCGGATTGATTAATACCCGCTCTATTTCTGGTGCAAGTTCAATTCGCTCACTCATAGTTCTTTGCCCATTCCCATGTCCGCTTAAGCCCCTCTTCAAGAGAAACTTCCGGTTCCCAGCCTATAATTGTGCGTGCTCTTGTTATATCCGGGCGCCGCCTTTTAGGGTCATCGATCGGCAACTCTTTGTAGATAATATTGCATTGGCAATCTGTAACTTTTCTTATTTTTTCGGCAAATTCTTTAATAGTAATCTCACTGGGGTTACCAAGATTTATCGGGTCTGAATCTTTTTCTTCCATTACTCCGATAATGCCTCTGACAAGATCAGAAACGAAGCAGAAGCTTCTTGTCTGGCTGCCGTCACCAAAAACAGTCAGGTCTTTTTTATCAAGAATCTGGGAAAGAAAAGCAGGTACGACTCGACCATCATTTAATCGCATTCGTGGTCCATAGGTGTTGAATATTCTAATAATTCTGGTGTCGACATTGTGAAAATTTCTATAGGCTATTACAATTGCTTCGGCAAATCTTTTTGACTCATCATAGCACCCTCTAGGGCCAACCGGGTTGACATGTCCCCAGTAAGTTTCCTTTTGCGGATGCTCTTCAGGATCACCATAGACTTCTGAAGTCGAGGCCAGAAGAATTCGGGCATTATGATTTTTTGCCATTCCCAGAAGATTGTGGGTGCCAAGCGCACCTACTTTGAGGGTCTGAATAGGTAATTTTTGATAGTCTATGGGACTGGCCGGAGATGCAAGATGATATATCCTGTCTATTTTTTCTGCCAGGTAAATCGGTTTGGTAATGTCATGTTCGATTATAACAAATTTGTCTGAATCTTTGAGGTGTTCGAGATTCTTACGAGATCCTGTTATAAAATTATCGATAACTACAACCTTATGTCCTTGTTTAATCAGGGCATCGGTTAAATGGGAACCTATAAAACCGGCACCGCCCGTAACAACTATACGCATTTTTCGCTCCTGATAATTATGTGGGAATCAGTTAATCATCTTAATCAACAAAGGTCAAGACTATAATCTTATTGAAAATGGGAACTTTATTTAAAAATAAGTGTCTAAGTATTTTAGTAGTTTAAAAAACAGGAGGCGTTGGTAATGCAATTTTGTTTTAAGAAGTCCTTTTCAATAATATTGATTTTTATTATAGGTTTCAGCTCGTCGCTGTTTGCTGAGAACAAAGCGTTAGAAGCGGCTTTTTCGCTGGAGAAAGCTTTTATTGATGTTGCACATCGGCTTAAACCATCTGTGGTTAACATTAGAGTTGAAAAGCAGGCTCCTTCATCAATTAGATGGTCTTCTCCAGATGGTAATTCCGGTGTTGAAGAATTCTTTCGCAAATTTTTCAAAGCTCCGGGCTTTAAAATGCCTGAGCCGGATTTAAAAGCTAAAGCGGCCGGCTCTGGTGTTGTCATAGATGCAAAAGGAATAATACTAACCAATAATCATGTAATTAAAAATGGCAGCAAAATTATTGTTAAATTGGAGGATGATACTGAGCTACAGGCGGAAATTCTGGGGCAGGATCCTCAAACAGATCTCGCCGTTATAAAGGTTAAGCCCGACAAACCTTTAAAACCCGTTGTTTTTGCAGACTCAGACAAGGTGCAGGTCGGGCAGTGGTGTCTGGCAATAGGAGATCCTCTGGGACTTGAGCAGACGGTTACCGCAGGAGTAGTAAGTGCCTTAGGTCGTTCTGGTATCGGAGCAAGCACTATTGAGGATTTTATTCAGACAGACGCCAGCATTAATCCGGGTAATTCCGGAGGCCCGCTGGTAGATTTAAACGGAAAAGTGATCGGAATAAATACCTTGATTTTTAACGCTCCCGGCTCCGGTATAGGGTTTGCAATTCCTTCATCCATGGCTTCTAAAATCGCACGGCAGATTATTACCAGTGGAAAGGTTCAGCGCCCATATCTGGGAATTACAATGCAGCCAGTGACCGATGAATTATCTGAGCATTTTGGTCTTGAGGATCGTAATGGGGCCGTTGTCATTCAGATTGTCGAAGACTCTCCGGCGGCTAACGGCGGTTTGAGAACTATGGATATAATAAGAAGCATAAATGGTAAACAGATGAAAGACACTAACGATGTACAGAAATATGTTCTTAATCATGATATCGGCGACACACTTAATTTGGGTGTTTTGCGGGATGGTAGCGAGAAAATTATAGGAGTTAAACTGGAAAGAATGCCAGATTCTTATGGTCTTGCTGCAGCAGATTTTATTGAAAAAGATAAAAAAGAAGCAGATCCCGAAAACCAGTTTGAAAAGCTTGGTTTCAGAGTGCAGCAACTAAACAGTGATATGGCTCAATCTATGGAGCTTAAAAATGAAAGCGGTATGGTTGTAACTTCAATAAGAAGCAATTCACCTGCCGACGAAGGTGGTTTGATGACCGGGGATGTTATAAAGCAGGTTAATGGTAAAGAGATCGCAAATGAGCAAGATCTTCTGGCTGCCATTGAAAAAGGTACTCGCAAAAACAGCTCGGTATTTGTTGTACAACGTTCCGGTTCGCCGCTTTTCCTTGTTATCAGTCATAAGACAGAATAATCATAAATTAATTTATAAACCGGGCCTGAGTTTAAAGGCCCGGTTTTTTATTTGACTTAACAATTAAAGTGCTCTGGTCGATAAACTAGTTAGAGACTATAATGGAACTGGAGCTGAAAACAAAATGCTTAAGGAACTATCGATAGCAGTATTATTGACTCTGTTATTTTCAATCGGAGTAGGTGTACTATTTGTAAGGACAATAATTGAAATGATTGAGGTGTTTTTTAACGGAGATCTGGAAAATAAAGATCCTCTTGCAGCCAGGGACCGACGTCACAAATAAATCAGTTCCTCAAAGTTCCATGAACCGAGCAGTGAAAAAATCTTCTGCCATCCTTATAAATTATTGAATATTCACCCCCGCTCGGGCATTGGGGGATTTCATTCAAAGCTCCAATTTTCTTTAACAATTGCGGGTCAAAAGTAGTCATTTTTTTGTCCATTTTTTTGTCATGATATAAAACCGCCATAATAAGTGACCTCATCCTGGCAAAACATTTAATTTTATATGTTTTCTGGTGGTCTTCCAGTTTTTCAAGGGTTTCTTCGTATTTTTCTTTTGTGTTTTTGTAACCACTGAAAAAATATTTATGTTCTTTTATATCAATAGAAGTTGTATCGGTGTCGTTTATTTTTTGAATCATTAACAGGTAAGATTGCTGGTATTTTCCGTGGATCTTTTGAAATTTAAGTCTTTCCAGTATTGATTTTGAACTGTCAGAAAGATTTTCAATATCAGGTATAGCTATGTGAGTCGAATTCTGCTCGACGTCTGGGGTGTCTGGCATTTCATGAGAAGGCAGTCGTGAAATAAACCAGTTCACGACCAATGCACAAAACGCCAGGAATATAAAAAATATTCCCAGCATGTGAAACTTTTTTCCTGAGAGGCCTTGAATATTATTCATTTGCTAAAAATGTATCATATTACCAATAATAACGGGTGTCAATTATACTATTTTAATTTGACTGCTAATAATAAAGCTGAATTTAATATAATTGAACAGATTAATTCCTTGTGATATACTCGGCGTGCAAGCCACCTCGGGAGGGGATAAGATAATGTCTGAAGAGTCCAAGAAAACCGTATTCAGGAAGGTAGTAATTCCTGATGAATTAAAGAAAAAATTTATTGTTGGCAATACTCCGCCATATCTTGGTAAACCGTTTGAAATTAATCCGTCAGAAGAGTTTACTATTGGTAGAGAAGAAGAACGCTCTTTGCAACTGGCCAGTGATATGGTTTCCAGAATGCATGCAACAGTTAATTTAAAAGATGGCAAATGCATTTTAGAAGATAAAGGCAGTTCCAACGGAACCTATTTGAATAATAATTTAATAGAGCCGGGTGAGGCTTATGTTTTAACTCATAGAGATATAATTAAGTTTGATACTTTTGAATTTATTTATATAGATACTGAAGAAGGTGACTTGTGGGAAACGTTGAAACCCCTCTCAAGAGAAGGTTCTCAGATTATAACTTTTTACAGCCCCAAAGGTGGTTCGGGCATTAGCTCTGTGGTAGTAAATCTTGCTAATGTTCTGGCTTCGGAAACCGACAAAAAAGTAGCTGTGGTTGACCTTGATCTAAGGTTTGGTGATATTTTAACTTATTCTCTGGGCAAATCAGGCTTGACTATAAATGAACTGATCCAAGAACAGGAAATTACCCCCGAGAATATAGTTGGTTACCTGCATAAAGGCGAAGGATATGACTTTCTTCAGGCCCCTAAACGTACTGAACTGGCTGAGCTTGTTAACCCGGGCCATATCAAATCTATTCTCTGGAGCTTGCAGAATAAGTATGATTTTGTTCTTGTCGACTGCAAATGTGAAATAGATGATATTTCAATCACTGCCTGGGAAATTTCAAATCTAATTTATTTAACGGCAACACCTGAAATTGGACATCTTCTTGCCCTGAAGAAAATTGTTCAGATTATGAATAAGTTCAAGTTTCCCGAATCAAAGGTTAAGATTTTGATAAACAAACTTGGCCGAGAAGGATGTATCTCGGAAGAAGAAGTCAAAAAGTTCTTCACCAGAGAAGTTATTACTTTGCCCTACGTCCCCGAAGATGCAATTGTTACTTCAAATGGTGGCAAACTTGTTGTTAAAGAACGCCCAGGTTCTTCGCTGACCCAGGGCATTAAAAATCTGCAAAAGTCAATAACCGGCGAAGAAGTCATTGCCGAAGAAGGCGGAATATTTGCGAAATTGAAATCTGCTCTGGGGTTTTAAAGGTTGGCCGATTACTTAAACAAAAAAGCCGGGAATTATACCATCATCAATAAGCTTGGTGATGGTGGTTTCGCGACAGTTTACCTTGCTCAGCATTCTGTGCTTGCCAAGAAAGCAGCTGTTAAATTTTTGCTTGAAGACTGGGTTGACGAACCTGATGTCGTGGCAAGATTCTTCGATGAAGCCCGTACAATGGAACGACTTCACGAGCATCCTAACATTGTAAAAATTCTTGATATTGCAACCAAGGAAAAGTGTTCATCAGAGGGGCTTCCTCCATATTTTATCATGGAGTATATCGACGGCTTTTCGCTTGAAGACCTGATAAAATCAGAGGAAAGTTTTACTCTGGATGAGGTTGTCGAAATCATGTCATGCGCTTTATCTGCTTTGCAGCATTGCCATGACCTTGGAGTCGTTCACCGTGATATCAAACCCAGTAATATTTTAATTACCAAAGATGGCCAGGTGCGTCTTACAGATTTCGGTATCGCCAAAGCCAGAGTAAATACAAGCAAAACCGGCGAAGGCTTAACCCTCGGCTCGACCGATTACATGTCACCCGAGCAGGCTTTGGGCAAAAGAGATCTTGATTACAGATCAGATATTTACTCCCTGGGAGTAACCCTGTATCAGATGGTCTGCGACAGACTTCCTTTCGAAGGTGACAGTCCAAACGCAGTTGCTTTAAAGCATATTCAAGAACCGCCTCCGGCACCTGTTCAGATTAATGATGCCATACCACCTAAATTAAACAATATAATCTTAAAAGCCATCGAAAAAGAAAAAGAGCATCGCTACCAATCCTGTGACGAAATGCTTGAAGCATTGAAGAATCTCGATTCTGATGAAGAAGTTGTGGCAGAAATACCATCGGTTGATTTAAGCAGTATCGACCATGAAGAAATTGACGAAAACTATATTGCTGAATTAGACGAGGCTACATCTACTCACACTGCCAGTCAGTATGCAAAAAAGCCGCCTCAATCTCTTATAACTATAATCAGAGTGATTTTAATTATACTGGCTTTCACCGGTGTATTTTTAGGTTTATTTAAAGGTTATTATTTTTTGACCCGGGGACAAATCAGTTTGATTACCCAGCCCGATGGAGCAAAAGTATATTTAAATGGCGAAATGATAGGTAGTAGCCCAATACAGTTAACTCTTGCGCCTATGGGTTATTTGATAAGCTTTTCAAAAGATGGCTACGCCACATCTACCCACTATTTTAATCTTGGTGCTCGACAAAGTTTAGCTATAGACAAAAAATTGCTGCGAACTAACCCTGATTTTTCAGATTTTAACAAGGCTTTCGAAGCTCTTAAAAATCAGAAAGATCAAATGCCCTCCAAAAATTACAAAACCCATAACGGTAATAAAAGATATCAACAAGCTGTAGCAAAATTGAATAATATATGGGCCGAAGTTTTTGCCAGTCTAAAAGATAAAATTTATTATCCTGAAATCAATATGAATTTGATTAATTATTGTCAAAAAGCAGGATGCTTAAACAAGCTTGGAGCTTTTTATAAAAAACTGGCAAAAAAAGAAAATTCGGTGGAAGCATATACTTTGGCTGGAATTGTTGAGGAAAAGCTCGAAAACCATAAAGAGGCTTTAAGATTATTTATGGAAGCATGGACCAGAGATAGAAATTATAAGTTTCTCTTAAATTCTCTGGGAGACTTCTTTCTCGCTCAGCAAGAAGAAGAAAAAGCAAAACAATATTACGAGATGTCTTTGTTTTTGTATCCGGCACAAAATGAAATAAAAAAGAAATTAAATTTTCTTTAGTTTTGACAGGGAGGAATACTTGCAATACTCGGCATACGGCACAACAAATGTTGGTAAGGTCAGAGATCATAATGAAGACTTTTATTATGTCTCTAAAGATTCTGGTTTTTTTATTGTGTCAGATGGGATGGGCGGGTTAGCAGCAGGAGAGGTTGCCTCCAAAATAACCACCGAAACTATAGCTGAAACACTCGAAAAAGAACTTGTAGAGACAAAAGCTGTTGAAAACCTCCTGCGAAAAGCGTTTGAAAAGGCAAACGCAGCCGTTCAGAAAGAACTGAAAAAAAGAAATGAAAAAACAGGTATGGGATGCACCTGTGTTGTTCTTGTTTTTCATGAAAACGACTTCTTTATAGCCTATGTCGGCGACAGTCGCATATATCTTTTTCGCTCAGGTAAATTAAAGCAGATCACTAGAGATCATTCGTATGTAGAAGAACTTTATCTGCGCGGGCTTATTTCTGAAGGCGAAAAAAAAGATCATCCCTATAAAAATACCATTACCAGATACGTGGGCCATTCTGATAAAATTAAGGTCGATATTTCATCTGGTCCGGTGAGTCGTAATGATCTTTTTATTCTTTGTTCAGATGGCCTTACAGGTGAAATTGAAGATTCAGTTATCGAGAAGATTTTATCAGAACCGCAAGATAAACTAAAAAGCTATGCTGACAAACTTCTCGATAAAGCTCTTGAACATGGTGGAAACGACAATATTACCATGGTTCTGATAAAAGTGAATAAAAAGAAACCGGGCTTTTTTAAAACGCTGCTGGGGTGGTAATTAAAAATCTTTTTGCTGTTACATTCCAAAAACTTCTTTTAAAAGTGAGAACATATTCCAGGTTCCCTTTTCGATATCCTCCCCTGTAAGCCTTGAGCAGATTTTATTTATAGCCATTAAAATAGGGGTTCCTTCTGATTTTTTTGAGAGCACAAAAGGCTTGCCTTTGTTTACAGAAGGCACGACAATATTGCCTTCACTCGGAATAAAATGACTGATAGCATAGCGCAAAGATTTTTCCACTTTTGAAGGCTCCAACCCCATTGATTTGAATGCACGATTTAGCACAACTTTAATTTTTTCACGGGGTACTTTTAATCGAATCAAAAGATCCAGCAGTATTTTTGTATTCTTTATAAAGGTTAGTTCCATAGTCATCATCAGCATTAAAAGGTCTGAGCTCTCAATAACCTTGAGCTCAAGCTCAGTGAGCTGATTATGAGTGTCAATGATAATAAATTCATAATGATCTTTGAGAATTTCAATAACATTCTGAACAAAATCGGGCCTTATTAATTCTGCTTTCTCGGGTACCGGAGGCGGTAACAGGACTTTAAGCCCGGAAGAATGAGTGGTCATATGTTCTTCGATATGCTGTATTTTCAAAGGGGGCCTTATTTTAGTTAGATTATAAATATTTTTGTCCTGCTTTAGACCAAGTAATATTGCCTGGTCACCAAATGAAAGGTTTAAATCAAGCAGAACAACTTTCTTTTTCCAATATCTGGCAAGCATTACCGCAATATTTGATGAAATAACAGATTTTCCTGCGCCACCTTTTACATTAAAAAAAGTTATAGCTTTGCCCGCCATTGTTTTGCTTAGACCTTCTTCAAGAAGTAGTGGCCCGCGTCTGGAATATAAATCACGGGTTTCTTTGGCAAATCCGGGATACAGACCAATTAATCTGAGAAAGAAGTCTTTGGGGATAAAAAGAATTTGAAATTCATGGTAACCAATTACTTTGGCCAGGCAGTTAGTTCCATTGAGAATTTCCACTTCTCCGTAAATTTCACCGGGATCGAGTGCAAAAAGAGTAGATTTTTTTTGACCGAATGATTTTATAACTGAAACCTGGCCTTCAATCACCATTAAAAGATCATTGATTGGTTCTTTTTCTTTTAAAATTACTGTTCCAGATGCATATTTTTTTATGCGGCAGAGTCTTTTGAGCTTTTCAAGCTCTTTTGAAGGCAGAGTATTAAAAAATGCAAAAGCTGTTAAATCTATCATTTGGTTTCCCCGAATTTTTATTTTGTATAATGAGAAAATATAGTTAAATTGATAAATTTGCAAGAATTGTAAACTTTTTGCCAATTTTAAGGTAAAATTATTATACAAGACTTCAGGGGGAAATTATGTATCTTAAGAAAAACCTGTTTATTGCAGTTTTTATATTTTTAGGCTTCTGTTTGCCTGGTTGGGCCGGCGACAACCCGTTTTCCGGTGAGGTTGTCGATATTCCCGATGAGGTTTATACACCAAATATAGATCCCGAACTTCCTGCACTTGTTGAAGGAAAAGTAGAAGTTGCTACTGTCGAAGTCAATACAACCTTAAATGTACGTACATCGCCCTGGGGCGACATAATCAGTAGCCTGAGTAATGGCGCAAAAGTTAAGATTATCGGCCAACAGGGCGACTGGTATAAAATTTCGGTCGATGGAAAGACGGCTTATGTGCATACCGCTTATGTTAAAAGGAAGGGCGAAAAAGACAAACCTTTTGTCAGACGAGGCTGGGTAAATGCTCCAATTGGCCTTAATGTGCGCCGCGTTCCTCATGGCGACAAAATCGGAACCTTAAAAGATCAGAAAGCTGTAGAGATTTTAGCAGTTTCAGGTAACTATTACAAAATCAAATGGGGTGATGATAACGAAGCTTTTGTAGATCGACGTTATATTGATGCAGATATGCCCTCTGAACCTGAGTCTGAAGTAGAGTCTGATAATTTTGTCGGCTATGTTACGGCTTCTGCCCTTAATGTAAGGCATGCACCCTGGGGAGCTATTGACACCGCAATTCCTCGTGGAATTGCGGTTAAAGTAACGGGTAAAGTCAATGACTGGTATAGAATTTCTTATAATGGGCAAGTGCGCTATGTGCACACAAAATATATTTCAAAAAATAAAGATGCTCCAACACCTTCTCAAAGCACTCCGGCAGACTCTTCACCCGCTGTTGTTGCCAACGATGGCAGTTTGCAGGAAAGAATCGTTAGCTCAGCCAGAAATCTGATCGGAAGCCACTCATTTAGAGGAAAAGAAGTCGATTATGGTAACCTGGCCTGCGCTCAGGTAGTTACCACAGCGCTGGTTAATGCAGGGGCTCTTGATCGGGTTCAGCTTAATGTGCGTTCGACAGTAGCAGATCTAAGGGCCAAAGGTTGGCAGGAAGTTTCTGTGCCTCCATACCGGGAAGGTGACGTTATTACCTGGAAAACCTATGATGCTACCGGTGACGGTGTGAAGGATCCAGACACGCATGTCGGCGTAATAGTAAAAGATGGAAATAACTATATGGCAATGAACAATTCGTCCAGGCTGCGAATGCCCAGATTGTCCAGCCCAACCGGGCCTGGTCCGGTAAGTAGAGTTCTTAGAAAGGTTGCTTGATCTATTATGAATCTCAAAGCTTGTTTGCTTATTACAATACTGTTTGTTACATGTACATCCATGGTATTTGCAGCTGATACCTGGAAACTCGAATATGGTTCGGAAAATGGTAAAGTAGCTTTTTTCAATGCCAACAATACAAAAAAATTTGCCGAAGATCAGCCTTATGGACCAATGTCTTTAAGAGTGCTGCCAGATCATCTCTGGGTATTGGATTCGATTGGCTCGAGGCTTTACGCTTTTGACAAAAATAATAAATTAAAGAAGCATATTGAGATTCAAGGTTTGCCTGAAAATCTTTTATTAGAGGACTTTGCCCTGGTAATAGGAAGCAATGGTGAGCCCGAAGCGGCATGGATCGCTGAGGCAGCTGAATGCAAACTTTATAAAATTTCGCTCAAAAACGGTAAGATTCTGGTAAAAGCCGGCGGCCATGGAAAAGAGCAGGGGAAAATCCTTCAGGTGAATCAACTCGAGGTTGACCGTTCCGGAAGACTTTACGTGGGAGATATTGGTCGTGGGGTAATATCTGTGTTTACACCCTATGGTGAATTTATAAGAGAAATCCCCTGGCAGAGATCTGGATTTGCTCTAAACAACAGCAGTCAGCTTTTTAATTTGAATTATGAAGATTCTGCCGGCTATTTTCTGGAAATTTATTCACCCAAGGGGCAACTTATCAGTAGTTCGCACCTGGGGTTTGCTGAGCTGGCAAACGCAAGGTTATGGGCGGTAACTTCCGGTAAAGATATAATAGTGTCTTTTTTTCCTGCAGGAGGCTTTAAAGGAGTTTTAAAGCTTTTTCAAATAAATCGATTCGGAAAATTGATTAAAAGGCTTGAGTTCAAACCACCACAGGTTATGAATCGCTATCTTGCCGGTATAAACGGCTTGATCTTTCTAGCAGAGGCTGATTTTAATGCTGCTCCTGCCGGTAGTTTCATCGTTAAGACTATAGATTGGGGGAATTAAATGATTGCTAAAGCTAAATTTACAGGTTTTCTAATTGCTTTTTCCCTGATGGTTGTCGTTGCCGGGGCGCAAATAAACATAGAAAGAGAAGTCCTTTATGAGCTTCCTTCCGGCTTCTCTTATGATCTGATCGGAATGCGAACCAGTGCCGGTCAGGTTTTAATGATGAATCATTACGGACAGATGATTCGTTATGATTTAAAAAACGGTGAAGCTTTTAACGGAAAAATTAGAGGCCAGAGAATTCTTGATTTTGATTTGGTAATGGGGCAACCTGTTTATATTAACCAGCAAGGCAGGCTGGGGGGGCTTGTCAAACCTCAATGGCCCGACCAGGCTTTTGATGCATGTAAAATAGAAGCTTGTGAACAAGGCCTTTTACTGACCGGTGCCGGAAAAATGCTTTTTCTAGCTCAGAATGCGACTGATACATTTGCAACTGAGGGGCTTAATTTTGCCCTGCCAATTGGGCGTGGATATTTGTGGTCGGTTGGTTTAAAAAAACAGACCGGACCCTGGTCTATTTCGTTATTTGATTGTTATGGAAATTTGATTAAAGAGATTTATGAGTTTTCACGATCTTTTGATCCTGCAGGTATAAGTCTTGGTCCTATCGGACCTGAAGGCGAGGCGTTAATATCATCCTATGAAGATAACAGTCGTAAACTTACTCTTGTAGGACAGAACGGTCATATGATCTGGAAAATAGACGGTCCAGAAAAATTTTGTATGCGTGATCTGGCTTTTGACAAACGAGGTAATTTGCTGGTTCTTGAAAAGAACGGTAAAAAGGTTGTTTTATCAAGATGGAAGTTCGAAGCTCCGCAAGGCTAGATACGCTGGTATAAAAAGTATTTTTGTCGTTCTCTGGCAAAATGTTTTACTTCTTGTCGATCGAATTCAATTAGTTCTTCAAGCTTCTTGTTTTTAAGAAGCCCTTTTCTTATATAATCGCTGCCGCAAAGATAATCAAAAAAAGGAAATTTAAGCCCGGGACGGCTGGTAAAAATAACTTTGTTGCTATGAGTCTGCATAAGTGTATACAGAGCCTGTAACCCAACTAAAACAGCATTTTTGACAATTGGTTTTTTGCTTGAAAGATTGATTCCAAAACATTTTTTATTCGCGTATTTTGAAAAAGAAGGAACAAATTCAGAGGTTTTAACTTCAATATCTTTATCCAGAATTTCCCGAAGGTATTCAGCCCATTTGTCGGCATTTATCCATGGGGCACCCAGGGTTCTAAAAGGTTTTGAACTTCCTCGTCCTTCAGAAACATTGGTTCCTTCAAAAAGACAGGTTCCAGGGTAGAATTGAGCTGTTGCAATATCCGGCATACTTGGAGAGGGTTTATACCAGGGGAAATCTGGAAAAGGTCGTGAGTTGGAACATTTATAATCAATGCATTCCCAGACTTTTATATCTATTTTCAACCCGGTTTTATTTTTCCACCATAAGGCTAGTTCACCGGGTGTGAGGCCGTAACGAACAGGAACCGGAATATGACCGACAAAAGAAGAAAATTTGTCTTTAAGCATTGGTCCTTCTACTTCAATGCCTCCAAGAACATCAGGACGGTCGAGTATCCAGACCGGTATACTTTTTTCGGCGGCAGCATCAAGAATGTTTCTCAGCGTACTGATATAGGTGTAAAAACGCACCCCTGTATCCTGAATATCGTAAATTAACAGATCGATATCTTCAAGCTGGTTCATAGTTGGTTTTTTATTTTTTCCATATAGACTGATTACCGGAATATTAAAACCTTCATGCCTTGAATCATCAACTGCTTCGCCGTCAGGTTCCATGGAAAAAAGACCATGTTCGGGTGAAAAAATTTTTACAACTTCAAACTTTTCATGTTCTGCCAGAAGTTCTACCAGATGATTGTTATTGCTGTCTCTTCCAGTATTATTGGTTACCACTGCAACTTTTAAAGAACAGTGGTGTTGGGCAGCAAGAAGGTTTTCAAGCCCGGGTTTAAACATTTTCATCAAGATACTTAAGTGCTTCTGAGATGAGATATAACGAGCCGGTAACTATAATGCTGTTACTGTCTTTTCGACATTCTTCGAAAGCTTTTATAAAATCGTCATACCAGACCCAGGATTTATTTTTTCTGTCAGCGAAAGCTGCGTCAAAATCTTCGCGTTTGAAAGCCCGGTTGCTTGTTGGAGGCACGAAACATAGCTTTTTGCCAAATTTGGCCAGTCGATCAGCCATGTCTAGCATGGGTTTGTCTTTTAAAGTGCCAAAAAGAATATTTACCGGTCGTTCAGGGGGAAAGGTTTCAAGATAGTTTACCAGAGTTTCGAGCCCTTCTGGATTGTGTGCGCCATCCAGTAATACGGGAGGGTTGCTTTCGACCCATTGCAGCCTGCCGGGCCATTTTACTTCTGCTATGCCTTTTTCAATTGCTTCATCAGGAATTTGAAAGCCGTGTTTTCTTAATTGCATAATCAGCTCAAGGGCAAGCGATAAGTTACTCAGTTGGTGTTGACCGGGAAGAGAAAGAAAAACTTCATTCTCAGAAAAAGGTAGTTTTATTAAGTGACCATCTGAATTGCTATTAATTACAGAGAAATATTCGCAATCTTTGGCCAGCACTAATGGACTTTTTTTCGCTTTGCATTTTTCAGTAAAAATTTTAAGAATTCCCGGGTCTTTTTCGGATGTGATTAGAGGTCTTTTTTTTCTGATAATTCCAAGTTTTTCTCTGGCTATGTTGGGCTTGCCTTTGCCGAGAAACTCTTCATGGTCTGTGCCTATATTGGTTACCACAGAAATTTCAGGGTCGCAGGAGTTGGTGGCATCAAAACGGCCCCCAAGTCCAACTTCCATTATAACTAGATCGCGCTCTGTTTCTCTGAAGCTCCAGAAAGCCAGGGCTGATATAGTTTCAAAAAAGCTTGGCGACCCCAAAGATGGCTCTTTATCCATTACTTTATAAATTTGTTTTAACTCTTTTACGCCATTTATCCAGTATTTATCCGGTAGCTTTTCGCCCTGAATTCTTATTCTTTCGCGCATATCGATAAGATGTGGAGAAGTCAGGGTGCCGATATTATAGTCATCGCACTCTTTTAAAATACTTTCTGCAATAGCGGTAACAGACCCTTTGCCGTTGGTGCCGCCTACGACTACGCAGCAATAATCAAGGTGTGGCGCATCCAATTCTTCAAGAATGTAATACATTTTGTCAAGACCATATCTGTCTTTGCGGGCACCTCGCCCGAGAATCCAGGCTTTAGTTTCATTAATATTCATTTCAATATATCCAGCTGTGAAAATTCTGCAATCTTTGCCGCCTTAATATATCAGAAGCTTAGCAACAAAAAAAGAAATTCCTTAAACCTTTCTCATATATACTGTTGAAAATGCCGAGAGTTTTATTGTACTCTGTTATTCAGGACGGTATTAACAATGATTTTTTCAAACAACAAAGAGCCAGAAGAAAATTATCTTGCAGATGAAGATGAAGATGAAGAAGAAATTGAGACAGTAACCCAGAAAGTTCTTGGGTGGCTCTGGTTCTTTTTTAAGCTTGGTTTTGCTCTGAGCATTATTTTGATTATTGTTCTAACAGGCGCTGTTTTTGGAGTTCTCAAAGGTTTTTCTGAAAGAATTCCTATAATAGCTGACAATTCTTATAGACCCAATCTTACCTCGATGGTTTATGATTGTAATGGTGATTTGATCGCAAAGCTTCACGGCGTCGAGAACCGCACAAAAATTCTTTCAAGCAGCGATATACCTAAAATAATGAAAGATTCTGTAGTGGCAATCGAAGATGAGCGTTTTTACAAACATTACGGTATCGATCTCGTCGGGATTGCCAGAGCGATGGTAAGAAATTTAAAGGCGGGTAGAATTGTTCAGGGCGCCTCGACCCTAACTCAACAACTGGTAAAAAATGCTTTTTTGACCAGCGAAAGAACTTTTAAACGAAAAGCGATCGAAGCTATGATGGCTTTTCAGATGGAGCGAAAATATTCAAAAGATGAGATTTTAACCTTATATCTTAACGAGATTTATTTTGGTCATGGCGCTTATGGACTCGCAGCGGCCGCAGAAATGTATTTTGATAAAGATGCAAAAGATTTGAGTATTGCTGAATGCGCTATGCTGGCTGGGATACCTAAAAGCCCCGTAGCTTTTTCCCCTTATCGTAATCCTGAAAACAATCTTTCAAGACGCAATCTGGTTTTGTCTAAAATGGTTGAACTTGGTTTTATAACCCCTGCTCAGTATGAAGCAGCCAAAAAAGAAAAGCCGAAATTGCAGGAGCTGAAAAGCCAGGAACCAAAGGCTCCTTATTTCTTTACCTATGTTAGAGACAAGCTTTTAAAGAAATACGGTTCCAACCTGGTCTATAAAGGTGGGTTGAAAATTTATACTTCGTTGGATCTCAAACTGCAGGAATATGCAGAAACTGCCATGGCTTCGGCGCCAATTTTTGCCGAGTATCCTATTGACAAATATCCCAACCTCAACGGTTGTCTGGTAAGTCTCGATCCTGGAAGTGGGCATATAAAAGCTATGTATGGTGGCCGCAGTTTCGAAAATTCAAAATTCAATCGTGTTACTCAGGCTCTTCGGCAGCCGGGTTCATCTTTTAAACCCTTTGTATATGGTTGTGCACTCGAAGAAGGAATGCTGCCAGACGATAAAATTGTCGATGATTTCATTTCCTATACAAATCCATGGACCAAAAAAGTCTGGGCTCCAAAGAACTATGATCTGGAATTCCATGGCACAGTCTCTCTTATGAAGGCGCTTTGTAAAAGCTATAATGTCCCTGCGGTAAAACTGATTGACAAACTTACTCCCGCAAAAGTAATACGCTTTGCCAAAAAACTTGGCATTACTGCGCAGATGCAACCAAATTTGTCGCTTGCACTTGGATCCGGACAGCTTACTCCAATTGAACTGGCTTCAGCCTACGGAGTATTTGCCAACCTGGGCATACATTGCCGTCCATTATCTATTTTAAAAGTAGTAGATCGAGATGGGAATGTATTGGAAGAGAATCTTCCCAGCGCCAAAGAAGTTATGAAGGCAGAAAATGCTGCTATGTTATGTGACATGCTTAAAACTGTTGTTGAGCGGGGCACAGGAGCTCGGGCCAGAATTAAAGGTTACAACATTGCCGGAAAAACAGGTACGACAAACGACTATATTGATGCCTGGTTTAATGGTTTTTCTCCCGATCTGGTTACTGTGGTTCAGTTTGGCTTTGATATGCCTAAATCGTTAGGACCGAGAAAAGCCGGTGGGTCGGTCGCAGGTCCCGTTTGGAAAGCATTTATGGAAAAGGCGTTAAAAGAATATCCAAAAAGTAAATTCCCGGTTCCTGAAGGATGTGTAAGAGCTAAGGTTTGCATGCTTTCGGGGAAGCTTGCTTCGAGAGGTTGTCCCTGGCGGGATGTAACCTACCAGGTTTTTCCGGTTGAATCTCAGCCCTTGACTAAATGTAACCATTCAATGATGGCTGCAAAATATGCCCCGGCTACATCAGAAACTCCCGACGATGAGTTTAGAATGCCCAGAGTTTATTCAAATATGCCTGACCCCGAATTCTTTCAGGGTGATTATCATACTTCAGAAGCCGGTCATGATAATCAACAAACCAGGTTTTCTCAAAATTCTGCAGCTCAGCCTGGCAATGCTTCTCAAATGCCTGTTATACCTCAAGATGGTTGGGTGTCAAGAAACAACCAGACTGACAGCAAAAATCTTTTGAAAAAGTGGGGGGCTGACCAGGAAATTCCCCGAGATGCTTTCCTCGATGAAGGCATGGCCGATATTCCGGCAATTGAACCTGATGAGCCGGATAGAGAACCTGGGGTTGTGATCGAACCCCCAGCTGAAATAGACTTGCGTGACAGTTATGACTGAGTAATATTGTGAAAGCCGAACGGTGAAACCGCCGGCTGATTGTCCAAAGGACAATCCAAGGCTGTGAAAAAGATTAAAAATCACCTAATAATGCCTCACCAATAATTGCTAGTCATTCCTGACCGGTTCTAACCGAATCAGGAATCCAGAATAATCGTCGTTTATGTTATTAAAAAATATAAGCTTGGTGCTTAAAAAAGGTCGTTAATCAATCTGTATTTCTGCTCTAACCCTGGATGCCTGCCTACGCAGGCATGACGCGCTTTATATCGCTTTCGCCATCAATTAATAAATAGGGTTAATTCAGATTTTTTTACTTTTGAAAACCAGCTAATGACGGTTCCCTGAAAATTGCTGGCATAATGACTAAACGAAATAAGTAAAAATTAAAAATAGCCACTGAGGGCAAATAAGCTTAAAAGGGTACCAAAGGCAAGACCGGTGATAAATTTTCTGAATCTGATTTTAAAGGAAAAACTGAAGTTTCTATTAATAAAGTTCTGAAGTTGAATCTTGATATTCATGCCGGTTCCGCAATTTCCGCAATATTTTGCTTTTGGAATGTTCTTAAAACCGCAATTAGAGCAGATTTCTCTGAATGTGTAGCCACAATCCGAGCAACTGCCAAAATTGTCAAGATGGTTTGAATTGCATTTTGGACATCTAAATATCATAATGTTTGCCTTATACTCTTTTTATAAATATCGGCAAAATATTTTAACAACTAAACTAAAAGAGAGATAAAAGAAAAAAACGCCTTGCGGCGTTTTTTAGATAATCATTTTGGGTGGCTTCTTAGGTGGTGGTGGATCTTCTGGTTCATCACGATAGTCAGGTCTTCTACGCTTGTAACTGCTACCGGTTCTGCGATTGCCGCCAGGTCTCCGGTCATAGGGTTTTCTCATTCTCGAGGGCATTATAGCTATGTAAATAATTGAAGATTTGTAAATTATTTCTACTTTATCTCTGAAAGATAAAGAAATTGAAAATTGGTCATAAGCTCTGATTTTACCGCGTAAAACGGTACCGGTTTCAAGAATGACTTCTACTTTAAAATGTTTCTTGCGTGCGGCTGAAAGAAACTGATTCTGTATTTGCGATTTGTATTGAGACATTTTTGTTGCTCCCATTAAGGGTCTAAGTCTTTGTTATAATACCTTCTTTTTTGAGAAATTACAACCTTGGTAAATTTTTTTCAGCAATTAGCCTTTTGTTTATAGAGAATGGTTTCAAGACATTTAGATTGCTTTACTTCGATTCCGCTCAGCACAAACGCTTCGCTCGCAATGACAGCCCCAAATTGTCATTGCGAGAAATTCTGCGTAGCCTTGTGCGAAGCAGAACGACGAAGTAATCTTTGATATGCTAAACCTTTAAGTACATAACAAAAAAACATAAATGTCTTGAACCACGCCAATATTGCTGAATGGATAACAACTAATTTGTTTTTGGAATGTAAAAATGGGGGAAACTGGTTTACTTCATACCGGCAATGGCTTTTGTTTTGGTCTGAAGTTCCTGAAGCAGCGAATCTATCTTTTTGGCTTCCTGAGCAGAATCTTCAGCAAGCTTTTTCATTTCGGTGGCAACTACAGAAAAAGCACGCCCCGCTTCACCAACCCTGGCGGCTTCAATTGATGCATTTAATGAAAGAAGGTTACTTTTTCTTGCAATTTTGGTAATAACTCTAATAACGTCTTCCATCTTGCTGGTTGATGATTCCAGCTCCCTTAGGTGGACATTGGTTTTACGTAAACGTCCGGTTGTTAATTTTAGAATTTGAAAAGAAATTTCAGGTACATCTGCAAGAAGTTGGCGAAAATCATCTTTGGTTATAATTAAAAATGTTGTTTCCTGTACTGTTGCTATCGATGCTGATCTGGGTTGTTCGTCAATAATGGCCATATCGCCTATAACAGCACCTTTACTGAGAGAAACCAGAACTGAATCTACACCGGCGCTGTTGCGCTTGAGAATATTGATTTTGCCGCTCTTGACAATATACAGCGCGTCACCCTTGTCGCCTTCTTTGAAAACTGTAGTTTTCGCAGGTACTGTCTGTTCTATTGTTATGGCAGACAAATCAAGCAGAGCTTTATCAGATAAGCTACTGAAAAGTGAAACTTGTCTGAGAAATTGAATTTTGTCAAGTTCTGACGCCATATATTCTCCACTTAATTAACAATTTGCTCAACATCTTAGCATTGTAGGAATATTGAGTCAATCGGCCTTTATCGCCAATTTATGAACCCTTTGTTTCAATAGCCGGAAGTCTTGTTCCTTTAAAAAAAGCTTCTCCGATTGCAAGAACAAGGTGTGGGTCGCGCTCTTCGGATAAAATTCTTCGCGCCTTCGAAGCGTTTGGATGATTTTTTAAATAGCCAAAAAGGTGTGTTCTGAAAAGTGGTACTGCTTTAGGTCCATATTCCATTATCATATCGATGAGATGGTGTTTGAAAATTTTAAATTTAATCTCGGGCGAATCAATGATGTTATGACCGAGCATTTCAGTAAACAGCCAAGGATATCCCACACAACCTCTGCCGATCATAAAGCCATCGCAACCGGTTAAGTCATGAAGCTTTTCTATATCAAAGCAGGTTGTAATATCACCGTTTGCAATAAAAGGTACCGATCCGCAAATTTCGCCAAGCCCTTCAAGGTGATGCCATTGAGCAGTTCCCGAGTATCCTGCCTGACGGGTTCGAGCATGTACCGTTATTGTTTGCGCTCCGGCATCGAGCATTCTTTTTGCGAAATCTTTTACGCATATACTATTTTCGTCCCATCCTGTTCTGCATTTTATTGTGACCGGAATTTTAACTGCAGCTTTAACCTTTTCTACAATTTTACCCGCAAGTTCCGGTGTTTTCATCAGGGCTGAGCCTGCACCCGTTTTAACAACTTTAGGCACGGGGCACCCCATATTAATATCAATAATGTCACACAATTTTTCGGCTTCGATAATTTCTGCAGCTTTTGCCATTTCATCAGGATCTGCACCGAAAATCTGGGCGGCATAAGGGCGAGACTGGCCCTGAAATTTTAACATTTCAATAGTTTGCCGATTTTTCATTATTATAGCTTTTGAGCTGGCAAGCTCGGATAGGGTAAATCCAGCGCCCAGCCGTGAACATAGTAAGCGAAAAGCTCCATTGGTCACCCCTGCCATTGGAGCCAGAATTAAATTATTCGGCAACTTTACATTGCCAATACATACAGGCTTAATGAGATTTTTAAGGGGATTTTCCGGGTGGGGCGATTGAAAGAAATTATCGAAATGAGCTGAAGGCGAGTCCAGCCAGCTTTTTAAGTGTTCCTCAGAAACCTTTTGTGTTTGTTTAATCTTCTTCTGCAACGATGCTGTCATTATAAATAAAAGAGCAGTTTCTTCCACGATTTTTGCATTCATATAAGGCGAGATCTGCCTTTTTGACTAGAACACTCTTAGTGCTGGCATGATCAGGGAAGGTGGCAACACCGAGAGAAACGGTAACCTTCAAAGCTTGCTCTTGCCCCGGGAAGTCAAAAGCTTCTATGGTTTTTCTGAGTCTTTCGGCTACTAAAAGCGCACCTTTGGCATCTGTTTCAGGTAAAATTATAACAAACTCTTCTCCGCCATATCTGGCTGGAATATCTATTGTGTCGCGTACGGTTAATTTCATAAGTTTGGCAACTTCTATCAAAACAATGTCGCCTTGCTGATGACCGTAGGTGTCATTAAATATCTTGAAATGGTCAATGTCGAAAAGAATAAGCGAACAAGCCGTGTGATAACGTTTGGCGCGAACGATTTCTTCTTCAAGTCTTGCCTGGAAGTAACGATGTATGAAAAGTCTGGTTAAACCGTCGGTAATAGCAAGTTCATAAAGGCGTGCATGTTCAACAGCCATTGCTGCCTGTTGAGCCAGTGCTTCAAGAAGGCGTTGGTCTTCTTCGCTAAAACTATCTTGTTCTATTTTGTTTGTCCCGTTTATTACTCCGGTAACTCTATCTTTGATTTTAAGAGGAACAGAAATCAGGTTGCGTATTGTTTTTTCCATATCGGCTGTTGAGTCAAAGCTCTTGAACAATGGATCTTTGTAACCATCGTTCACAATCATGCTGGTACCGGTTTTTAAAACTGTCCCTGCAACGCCTTCACCAGCTTTGATTCTAACATTTGACTCGATGTTTTCAGCACCTTTTTTATCGTTGATCCCAAAAACAATGCGAGTCTGCAGTTCGTCTGATCCCGTGTTTGTTTGCAGCATAATAGAACAGCGCTCAGCTTTAATAGCTTTTCCGGCCATTTCAAGTATCTGGCGGATGAGCTTGTCGGTATCACTCTGAAAATTCATTGCCTGACTGGCTTTAAACAATGTTTCAATTTCAAAGATTTTTCTGTCTAGAGATCTGTTGTTGGCTTCAAGAGCATCAAGCATTTTGTTGAACCTGTAAGCCAGGGTGCCAATCTCATCATTTGACTTAACCTTTATGCGATAGCTTAGATCACCTTTTTCAATTACCTGAGTTCCCTTGATCAGGTTATCGAGACCCTTGGTAATAAATTTGGCAAGTACTATTGATAAAACTATACCCGCCAGCAAAGCTACCATCGCAATTAGACATATTCTTTTACGGCTGGTTGCTTTAGCTTCAGAAAGTCGGGTAAAACTGAATCTTAATATTACGGTTCCGAATTTGGAAGTTCCTACTTTGATTGGAGCAACATAATCGACATAATTAGGATCGTTGGCCGGTAATTTTGTCGGGATTTCTATGTCTTCAATTTTTCCCTGCATGGATTCAGAAATAGTTTGCCCCAGCTTAGATTCTAAATCTCCCCTGATTCTGTGCGCAAGATATTTGCCATCAATATCAAGTATGGAAATTTCATAGACGTCTTGTCCACCGCTTATCAAACGTTCTGTATAAGGGATCAGGGAATCGTAAGACTGACTTATTATTGGATCCTGGCAGGCTATTGCAAGGGTAGAAGATAACAAAAGACCCGACTGATCCATACTCGAAGATAGCAGGATCTCTTCTCTAAGAGAGGTATTTATCGAGGTCAAGGCAATTATGAGGCCAACCAGCAGAGCAATACCAATTATAAATTTAATTTTTAAAGAAAATTTTGTTTGAGGAGCTTTACTTTCCACTGATAAAAGTTATTACTTTCCTTCGTTATATTCTTTTAAAAGTTTTTGCACTTTTTCGATGTAATTGTAGTCTTCATACTCGGCCGGCACAAAACCTTCAACATCGGTTAAATTTTCTAACACTTCTCGGTTTTCAGGAGTCTTCTCATTAAGATCGAGAAAAGCTTTTTTTATCTTTTCAATAAGGTCTTGAGGCAGATTTTTGCGGCAAACAATAGGCTCGTTAGAGATATCCGGGGTAGTTGCAAGAATTGTAAGCTCATCCATTTTTTCCTTGTCGCGTAAGGTGTTTCTAGCATCGTCATAGCATGCGCCCGCATCATATTTGCCAAGTAAAACATTCAATACGACTGCATCGTGCTTGCCCAGAAAGCTTGCTTCTGCAAAATCCTTGCCGGGATTGATACCGGCCTCAAGTAGTAAAGCTTTTGGAAAAATATAGCCGGATGCAGACTCTTTTTCTACCCATGCAAACTTTTTACCTTTGAGATCGTTTAATCTTCTGATTCCACTATCTTGCCTGGTAATAATAATACCGCGATAAGAGTCAGAACCAAATCTGATCGGCTTTACCAGTAATTCAACTTCAGGGCTGTTACGGGCTTCAATTGAAATATTACTTGCCAGCCATGCGATATCAATTTTTCCTTTGATTAACATTTCCAGAACGCTGTTGTAATCAGGGGCGGTTTGTAGTCTGACCTGTTTTACTCCAAGTTCTTCAGTAAGATAATCAAGGAACCTGTTGTGCTTTCGCACCATTGAAGAAGAATTTGTAAAAGGGATTCGTCCTAGTTTTAAAACCTGTTGACTATAAGGAGAGGCAGACTTTTCCGTATCTTTTGCTTCAGTTTTTATATTTTTGGGCTGCTCTTTAATTTTTTTATCGGTTTTTTCGGGGGAATCACCGCAGCCCACTGAAAAGAGAGTGGTACAAATAAATAAAGGAATAAAAAAATGTTTCAATATGCGGTTCATTTTCGTTTTTCTCCCTACATCAAAAGGCTTTCAGTTATGTATACCACAAAACAAATTTGTTTATCTACTCAGTTATAACTTTTCTCTTTTATAGGCAAAATAATTGTAAAGTCAAGTTTTTCAGGGCTAAGTTTGGTTAGTATCTTAAGATCCTTTAAATCTTTTAAAAAAGTTAAGTTCGGTATCGGTGGCACACCCTGATTAACCATAACAGGTGATTGAAGAAATTTTTGCAGTTGTAAATTAAAATCTTCAAACCCTATTCGCCAGTAACTTTTGAGGTTTTGTTGAATTTGTTCGCCCTCTTTTTTGCCAGCTTTAACTTTAGCAATAAAACTCATTTCCTGCAAAAGATTTTCTTTTGAGGTTGCTAGAACAAGAAAATTATCTTCGAGTCCGGCAAAAATTCCATATTGGGGAAACATAAAATAGCTTAAGCGGATTGTTGGTTTTTTGCCTTCAAATTGTTTTACAAAAACACCAACTTGTGAACAAAGATTTTGCAGTTTGTCCAGATTAGTCTTTAATTTGCTTATATCAGGAACAGGAGCGACAAATCTTGCATCCGGGATTCCATTTTCGCCGGTAGGGTTCAGGTTAAGATAAAAAATACTTTCTCGTGCGCTGTTACTGATCAAATCTTTTTTCATATCCAGGCCGGCGGATGCAATTGTTTTAACCAACGCAGCACTTTGCGGCATGGCATTTAGTTGTCTGATTATTTCTTCGGGATTTTCTATCGGGTGAATCTGAGCAAATGCCATTAAAGACTCAGGGTTTATAAAATTGCCGATGCTAAGCTGGTGTTTGTTTTGTGAGCTAGCGAGATTCCCTTCAATACTGTGAGCTCTTAATCTGAATTCAAGTCCTGACAAAGAAAGAACCATGGCTCCCGTAACATAATCGGCAGCCTGCAAAAAAGGTATGATCTGGTGCTCTAATTTGAACTTTTGTCTTTGCTTTAAGCTGCTGGCAAACTTTTCATTTTGAAGAAATTTTTCAAATATTTTCGATAAGACGCCGGTTTCTCCGGCAAATCTTATAAAAATGCTTTCTTTACCCGGTTCTATGTCGTTTAATAATTCATCAGCATCTGAGGCATAGCGGTTAAATAAACGCTCATATTCTTTTTGCTGCTTTTCAGTTAATAAAGAAAATCTGACCGGTTTTAAAAGATCGTCATCTCCCAGTTTGTTTGCATCAAAGACAGAAGCGGCTTTTAAAACATTTTTGTCTGAAGGCCAATTCTTGTTAATAGCTCTTCCGACTCTACGCAGAAACTCCACCGGAATGTTGCCGGGTTCAGCTAGAAAATCGCCGTTACGTTGTGCCTGAAAAACTATTACTACAGGCTTTTCTGCGACGTTCTGAATTTGTGCAAAGCTTAAATTTGTAAAAAAATGTAAACAAAAAATTAACAGAGAAATTCTTAACAAAATTCTTTTCTTAAACATATCATCACCCCAATTTATCTCATCTTTATTCTAACACATGAACTGCTTTTTAACTACTTTACAATTCTTATTCCAGGCAAGCGCATTAAAAAAAATCGGGTATCGGGGTCGGAATCGGGAATCGCTTTTCCAATTACCCCGGATTGGTTCTCAAAATTACGATACCGAGAAGCGATGTCGATAGCGGTACCGAATTTTCGTCAAAATCCGCAGTCTAATCAAGATGCCTCACACCAAGCCTCAAAGCCACAAAGAGTAGTAATTATCCATTCAGCAATATTAGCGAGTTTCAAGACTTTTTTTGTATCTTTTTTTATATACTAAAAATTTAGCATATCAAAGATTGCTTCGTCGCTGCGCTCCTCGCAATGACCCCCTGAGCGGAGCTCGTGCTGAGCGAAGTCGAAGTGTCGAAGTGAAGCAGTCTAAATGTCTTAAAAACGCTTTCTACAAACAAATGAATAATTACTGAGGCTAAAGAACACACCTTTCCAAAGTTTTAATTTTGATATAATATAGTTAAATATGAAGAGTTATTTGCCCGAGAAGAAATCATCCCGAAAGGGGTTTCTTCTTTATATAATTATTGTTGTGCTTTTATTGCTTGCTGTTATGGCATTTGCCTTAAACACCCTTAAGAGCGGTGCAGTTGTGCAGCTTGCAAAAAACGTCGATCAGAATAGATTGACTTTGCTTGCGCAATCGGCTAATGCAGAGGTAATTGCAATGATTCGCAGCAGTGTTAATCAGGATAGCAGCAGTGAAATATTTAAAAGGTTTAGAGCGGTTTTTCCTGATTTTGATGAGCTGGATGCTTCATTGAACGAAAGAGTAGTTCTTTTTACCAATGTGGTTGTTCCGGAAAAAACGCTGGAAATGGCTGAAAATATTGGTTATAAGCTTAAAATAAAAAGCAAGGCAATTCTTACATCATACCGTGAAGCAACTGCAAATTCCGTGCAGGCATATAACGCTTATCTCGATGTTTATTCCCAGGCATATCGTGAAGGCAAAGAGGCCAATATGATAGAGATTCATGAAAGATGTGATGTAAGGATGGTAGATCTACGTCACCGTTTTGATCAGTATGCGCTTTTTGTAAAGCAATACAGCCCTGATTACAATAACCCGAACAGAAGAATTATCGTAGAGGGAATCCCGGATTCTGAGCCTCATTTGTCACACATTTATCTGGGGAATTTTAATTATCCTGACTGCGCAGACCCCAAAAAATATTTCTGGCTGGATGCATTTAATTCCGAAACTTTGCAATTATCCGGTTTCGTTGGCTTAACCGGGTTTTCCGGATTCAGTAATGACCATTTTGAAAATGCGCCTGCGTGCTTGCTCAGTGAACACAAAACGCCTTTTAAAGACATTGTTGGACCTCAAAAAGAACAGTTCTACAAGGTTCAAACAGTCATAGATGTTTATGAGACCTATGTGAATGAAGCAGCCAATGGTTGTTTGGGTACAGTTACTCCTTTTGAAACTGGCTCTGACCTTAAAGATAAATGTGCAGGTGCAATGGGTTCAGCAAATCCCAATGCTGCAGCTTATAAAATTTGTGAAGATTTTGTTAATAACTATTCCAGTGCCGGCGGTGGCGATTATTCGGCCTGCAACGGTTTCGATCAGATTTTAACCACCTGTATTCTTGAATGGCCTTATGTTTATGGCTATACAGATGCAGCCTCTATCTGGAACGTTGATGACGCCGTCAGACCTCAACTCCCGTCTCCGAGAGCCTGGGTAAATGCCCTTGCTTATGGAGGCCTGGCCTCGACAACTACCCAATACAGAAAAAAAGGTCCATTTTTTGCAGAATTTCTCGATAAAAAAGTTGTTGATGGCAGCGAAGAATATTACAACCCCGAAAGAATAAGAGTAGGAAAAATGGCTCAGCTATGGGGTGTAAACTTCGATAAAAAAGTTCTGGTCGAAGGGCCGGTTATGCTCAGATATTTCAAACTCGCATATTTCGACACCTTCAGCAAAACAATAACTTTTGGCAGTCAGGAAAAAGATCTGGAACCCGAACCTGTGCCGTTAAATTTTTATCGCTACGATAAAACACCGGAAACCTTTTTAAATGCTAGATTGGGAAATGCTTTGCCTACTTTGGGAGTTTTAGAAGAAGACTATCTTATGAGTCGCGATGTTGCTTCGTTTCCAATTAATAGCCTCATGGGTTCGACAATCAGCTATATTGACGGAGATGGCAATGAGGCCACTTTAAACCCCTACAGCACTATCGGTTATCCAAACTTTTCCAATCCTCTACAACCATCGGGTTATAATGTTTCTGGAATAAAATTTGGTCGAAGAATCGACTTTAAAACTGTCAGCTGGAATTATCCAAATACAGCTGCTTTTGTTGCTGAAAGAGTCCGAGATGTTGATGGTACAAACACTCTTTTTGTCGATGGGGTTATGTACATTGAAGAGGGTGATCTGGATCTTTCAACTGTCGAAGAATTTTATGGCAAAGGTATGATTTATCTGGGAAAAGGCAATTGCCTGCTGGGAAATTTCAAAAGAATTAAAGACAGAGATGAAGACTCGATTAGATTTTATTTGCGACAGGGCGATTTTATAATCAAGTCTGCTGCGAACGACATATATATAGAAGCTTCACTGGCTGCATTATATTATCCATTTGGTTCTGCCGACCCATTGCAACAGGGAAGCCTTATTATAAACGGCAGGCATGAAGTTACAATTTATGGCAACTTACTGGTAGATTATATTTATACTGAATCTTCTGATGGTTCCGGTCTTGTAGATGGGGGAAAACTCACCATCATGCACGATCCGGTAATTTATGACCCGGCCGCTACGGTGGGAACAAATAAACTTGACCCCTATCACGTTAGTATTGGGCCGGTTAAGACGATATTCAGCATTAATGCGGGAGGTAAAACCTTCTAATGGATAGTGCAAGATGGCTGGTTGTTTTTTCCGTTGTTTTTTTTATGATACTGACACTCTCGTTGCTTCAGAGATTCAGCGGTTATGAAGAAGAAGTTAAAAATAGCTCACAATCCATACAGCAAACTGATACAGAGTCGGCAAAAGAAGCCCAAGTATTTAAAAGAGATAATATACAAATTCATGGTAAGAAAGTTAAAATAAAATATTCTAAACGCCCTTCTCATTTGTTTGCCGCAGATATGCCCGAAGACTTTCAACGTGAAAACACCGAGTTCAAAAATAAAGGTAAAATAATAGAGTGAGCTTTTATCGATTTAATACAACAAATGGTGGTTTTGGTTTTGTTGAGGTGCTGATTGCAATTCTTATTATTTCAGCTTGCGCGGTGCCGATTATTTATATGGTTACTTCTGCCAGAGGTGATACCACCAGGGCGATAAATTATTTAAGAGCGGTCGAATTGGCTAACGAAGCAATAGAATGGGTCAGTTCTGCCAGATACGACCAGATTAATCCAACTACTCTTGCTGCTTTATCCGAGACACTTTCAAATGACACAA
>JBNJGH010000005.1:0-71164 GCA_051747585.1 Candidatus Rifleibacteriota bacterium | reverse complement strand
AGCTCAGTTGAAAAGAAAGATCTCAATCAGTGGTTTTTTAGAATCACTGAATACGCCGATCGACTGATAGAAGATCTCAAAACCGTTGACTGGCCTGAAAACATTAAAAAAATGCAGGAAAACTGGATCGGTAAAAGCGTCGGTGCCGAAGCCAATTTTAAAGGCGTAAGCCCGATAAACGGCAAAGAACATGATATTCCAATTTTTACCACCAGAATAGATACGGTATTTGGCGTAACCTTTATGACTCTCGCGCCTGAGCATCCATTGGTTGAAAAACTTACTCATCCCGATCAGAAAAAAGTTGTCGAAGAATATGTCGATCAGGCAAGAAAAAAATCTGAAATTGATCGACTGTCTACCGAAAAGGAAAAAACCGGAGTAAAACTGGGTAGCTATGCCATAAATCCATTTAATGGCGAAAAAATTCCGATATTTATCGGCGATTATGTTTTATATGGATATGGCACTGGTGCGGTAATGGCTGTGCCGGCCCATGATGAACGCGATTTTGCTTTTGCCCGTAAATATGACATACCGGTAAAAGAAGTAATTTCGGTTGACGGTAAACCACAGGGCGCTCTCGAAAATGCCTTTACCGACTATGGAATTTTGCTGAATTCGGGCGATTTTTCCGGTCTTACAAGTGAGAGGGCCATTGAAAAAATGATTGACTGGCTGGCAGCCAATAAGCTGGGCCTCAAGCGGGTTAACTATAAACTGCGCGATTGGTTAATATCTCGGCAGCGCTATTGGGGAGCACCGATTCCCATAGTTCATTGCGATTCATGCGGCGAAGTTCCCGTTCCAGAAGATCAGTTGCCGGTTAAGCTTCCTGAATTAAAGGAATTCAAGCCGGGTTCAGACGGAAAGTCACCTCTGGCTTTTATTGATGAATGGGTTAAAACCAGCTGCCCTGAATGCGGCGGTCCCGCCCGTAGAGAAACCGATACCATGGACGGGTTCGCTTGTTCTTCCTGGTATTTTCTCCGTTTTGTCAGTCCAAAACTTGATTCTGCACCATTTGATAAAGAAGATGGTAAATACTGGCTGCCGGTTGATCTTTATGTTGGTGGAGCTGAGCATGCAGTTATGCATCTGCTTTACGCAAGATTCTGGACCAAAGTTATGCAGGATGCAGGCCTGGTTCCGTTTGCCGAACCTTTTATGAAGCTGAGAAATCAGGGAATGATGCTTGCGGCAGATGGCACAAAGATGAGTAAGTCTAAAGGTAATGTAATTACTCCGGATGAAATAGTAGACAAATATGGGGCAGACGCTTTGCGGGCTTTTATTCTGTTTCTGGGCACCTTTGAGCTCGAAGTGGCCTGGTCTGATGAAGGCATTCGCGGCATGTTCAGGTTTGTAAACCGAGTTTATGATCTGATCAGCGAAAATCATGGCGGCCAGAAAAAAGCTGAAGGCAAGCATGCCGAAGAATTAAACCGCATTATGCATTACACCATAAAGTCAGTGAGTAATGATCTTGAAAACTTCAGTTTTAACACTGCAGTTGCCCGTTTAATGGAACTGACCAATGCTATGATCGATGCCGCCCGCAAAACCGATTTGGCCCAGACTTCTCTGTGGCGCGAAGTGGTGCAAAATTTTCTGATTATCCTTGCGCCGGTTACTCCTTTCCTGGCTGAAGAACTGTGGCATATTACAGGAGCCAAAGGTTCAGTGCATAAGCAGGAATGGCCTCAGTGGGATGAAAAAGCTCTGATCGAAAAAGTTATTACTATGCCGGTACAGGTTAACGGTAAGCTTAGAGATCAACTTGAGCTTCCGACAGATGTAACTAAAGAGGCTGCTCGTGAAGCAGCAGAGCAAAGTGAAAAGGTAAAAAAATATCTCGAAGGTAAAGAAGTTGTTAAGTTCATCTTTGTTCCCAAAAGAATGATAAGCTTTGTGGTTAAATAATTTAATCTAAAAAAAGCCGTCTTGCAGGTAGAAACGCCAGTGAGACGGCTTTTTTATTTTATCGTTTTTAAGCCGGAATAAATAAGACTTAGAAGGTAGGTAGCGCCTGCAAGTATTATGGTGACTGCGCCGGAAGGCAGGTCAGGAGCGTAGCTCAGGGCAAGTCCCCCCGAAGTAAACAGCATTCCGAGAAAAACTGAGCACAACATAATTTTCCAGACGCGGTCGAAAAATCGCGATGAAATAGCTACGGGCAGGGTAATCAGGGCGATAACCATAATAATGCCAACCACAGATACGGTAAGAACGACAGTTAAAGCTGTAAGACAGAGTATGAGCAGAAAATAAAATTCTACCCACATACCCCTGGTTCGCGCAAATTCCTCATCAAAACATACGGCTAACATTTGTTTATGAAAAATAAAAATCAGGCCCACCAGCAGAACATCAAGAACGCCTATAAGTATTATATCTTGTGAAGTTACCATCAAGATATTGCCAAAGAGGTAGCTCATAAGGTTTTCGTTGTATCCGGGTGTTTTAAAAATGAACAAAATACCTGCTGCCATACCCACCGACCACAAAGCACTTATAATGGTATCTTCGCGTTCCCGGGCTCTGAGGCTTATAACTCCGATTATCAGAGCTGATAAAAGAGCGGTAATAATAGCCCCGTGTATGGGTCGTAACCATGAAATCTCATAAACAACGGAAAAATATCGCGCAGCTCCAATTCCACCAAGAATACAGTGGGCGATAGCTGCTGCAATATAAGTAATGCGGCGCAGAACTACATAAGTGCCGACTACGCCGGTTGCTATGCTGCATAAAATACCTGCCAACAATGCATTTTGTAAAAAACCGAGTTCATAAAGATCGGTCAGGAAGGTGGACACGAATGACCTCCTTCTGAGCAGCGATGATCATGTCTGATCGCACTGACTCCTGTGCCATAAAGTTTTTGCAGGGTATCTCCGGTTAATTCTGAAATTGGATGCACTTGAAGCGTTTGTCTTATGCAGATAACGCTTTTTACCCGGTTTGATACGAAGCCAATGTCATGGGAAACCATTAATATTGTGTATTTTCGGTTAAGCTTCTCAAATAGTTTGTAAAAATGTTCTGTTCCATGAATGTCTATATTTGAAGTTGGCTCGTCAAGTAGTAAAATCTCTGGATCGGTAACTATAGCACGGGCTACCAGAGTTCGTTGGCGTTGCCCTCCCGATAGATCGGCAAAACTTCTGTTGGCCAGGCCTTCCATGCCAACTTCTTTGATGGCTTGATAAGCTTGTTCTTTATGCTTTTTGTTATAACTGCCCCAGAAGAAACCTTTGTTAAGACATCCCATTAAAACCACATCGAGCACACTTACGGGGAAATTACTGTCAAATTTCGACTGTTGAGGTACGTAGCCGATTTTATGTAGAGATTTTCTGGGCGATTTGCCAAGCACTTTTATTGTTCCCGAGTTCGGGGTCAGTAATCCCAGAATGAGTTTTATAAAGGTTGTCTTGCCTCCACCGTTCGGCCCTACTATACAGGCAAATTCTCCCGATGAAATGTTGACATTGATGTCTTGTAAAACGGTATTGTCAGGGCTATAAGAAAAATTTACTCCTTCAAATTTGATTATACCCTGCTCATTCATTCTGCAGACCTTCAATAATAGAATCTGCAATTTGTTTGAGACCGGCAAAATAATCAGGTCTTAATGGATCGATAGAGACAACCTTGCCGTCTATAGAATTTGCGACTGCGTGTGCAGCTTTAGAAGCAAACTGTTTTTGAACGAAAAGTGTTTTTACTTTGAATTTGCGGCACTGGCGAATAAGTTTTGCCATCTGTCGAGGACTTGGCTCTTTGCCTTCGATTTCAATCGCTTGTTGTTTCAGGCCATACCTGTCGGAAAAGTAGCCGAAAGCCGGGTGAAAAACGAGCATTACTTTGCCTGTGAAAGGTTTTAGTTGTTCTTTTAATTCGAGGTGTAAATTATCTAATTCGTTATGGAAGCTTTTAAGATTCTGTAGAAGAGTTTCTTTATTGTCGGGAAAAATTTCAATCAATCCGGATGCGATATTGGTCGCCTGTTGCTTAACCAGCAAGGGGTCCAGCCAGATATGAGGGTCTTTGCTGCCATGTTGGTGATCGCAGCTCCCATTATGATCATGATTATGCCCCGATGAGTTCTGCATGATTCTTTTGTTGATACCTGCGTCGGTATGGCATATTTTTACTTCAGGAAAGGTCGCCTGCATTTTTTTTAATAAAGAGTTTTCGAAAGCCACTCCAATTGCAAAAAACATTTTCGACCGAGACAGTTCTGCCATTTGCTGTGGCAAAGGCTCGTATGTGGCAGGTGACATGCCGGGTCTCACCATTACACGAACGTTTACCAGCTTTTGAGCAATTTTTTCTACAAAAAATTGCTGCGGCAAAATACTGACAAAAACGTCAGTCTGAGGTTGGGCGAATAAGCTGGAACTTACAAAGCAGAGAGTAAAAGACAGAAGCAGGGTAAAAATAATTTTATTTTTACTTTTCTCCATTTTGTCGCTCTGGCTCGACATTGCAGAAGATTTGTATCTGATCATTTTCGGCGCATTTTTTAATTTCATGATTTTTGGCGAATTTATCCCAACAATCTTTTTGAGATGGGGTTAATACTCCTGAACCGCTGCAAAGCGGACAAACGTGGTCAAGTGCATTAAGAATTGCGCTTCTTATAAACTCAGACCTGTTTGGCATTGCCTGTAAAATTTCAAGCAAATTTGGATCAACTTTAAAAGTTACTGTATCGGCTTTCTTCAAAGCAAACCTCCTAGGGTGACACAAAATAATATAAAACTTATTTGATAATATTGCAAATTAATTAAAAATGGTCGAAAGAGCTTCCCTCAAAGAGTTAACTTTGATTATACCGTTTTTGGCCGGTATCTCGGAAGCGGCGGAAATAATAAATTTTTTGAAACCGAAGCGACGACCTTCGGCGATTCTTCGTTCCAGCTGGGCTACCGGACGGACTTCTCCCGCCAGGGTCAGTTCTCCGGCACAAAGCAAATCCGGCGGAACAATTCGATCATCGGCGCTTGCAGCCAATGCAATTGCCAGTCCGAGATCTCCGCCGGGTTCTGTTAGTTTGAGTCCGCCGGCAACATTGGCGAATACATCACGATTATAGAACTTCAAGCCGCCATGTTTTTCTAAAACGGCTATTACAAGATTAAGTTTGTTAGAGTCCAGGCCTGATACTACCCTTCTTGGCATTGCAAGAAAAGACTGGGTTACCAGGGTTTGTAGTTCGGCAAGAATGCATCTGCTTCCCTGTAAGAGTGGAACAACCACCACACCTGAGGCTTCGTTGCGATTATGACTTATAAATAGATCAGACGGGTTTAAAACCGGACTCAGGCCTTTATCCGTCATTTGAAAAACCGCAACTTCGCCCGTTGCCCCGAATCTATTTTTAAACACTCTTAAAATTCTGAAATTAGAGCTTAGCTCGCCTTCAAAATACAAAACAGTATCAACGATGTGTTCAAGAACCTTAGGGCCGGCTATTGCCCCTTCTTTGGTTACATGCCCTATTATAAATATTGGCATACCCCTGTCTTTGCCAAATTTTGTCAAAATAGCTGCGCATTCTCGTATCTGGGTGATAGAGCCGGGAGTGGCATCGAGTTGCGGAGTAAAAACCGTTTGAATGGAATCTACCACCAGCATTCGTGGCAAATAAGAAATCATTCCCTGCAGGGCGGCATCGATATTTTGTTCAGACATCAGAACAATGTCTTTACCATTGCCTATATTAAGACGTTGCGCTCTTAACTTGATTTGAGTTGCAGATTCTTCGCCGGAAATGTATGCAAGCGGATTAATTTGTACTCCGAGTCGCGAGGCAAGTTGAAGCATAAAGGTTGATTTACCGACTCCGGGTTCACCGCCAATAAGAGTAATTCCACCAGGTACCAGGCCTCCGCCAATTAGTTCATCAAAAATGTCGATGCCGCTGTGCCATCTCGAAGTGGTTTCAATTTCAACTTCATCGAGAGTCTGTATCATTGAAAGGCTTGCGTTAAACATGGAACTTTGAGATGGTGTTTTTCTTTTGGTCGGTTGGGCCACTTCTTCGGTTAAGGTGTTCCATTCCTGGCAACCTGAGCACTGGCCTTGCCACTTTCTATAAGTTTGGCCGCAGCTTTGACATATAAAAATATTTTTGTTTTTTGCCATTATTTTCCCAAATAGCTTCTGCTATCTTTACTTTTTAAGCTTGTAACTTCGGGCAAATTCTTCCGCCAGAAATTTACCGGTAATTGAATGCTGATTCTTGATAATTCCCTCGGGGGGGCCTTCAGCTACAATGTAGCCTCCCTTTTCGCCCCCCTCGGGCCCGAGATCGATAATATGGTCGGCACACTTGATAACATCAAGGTTATGTTCGACGACAACTACTGTATTTCCCTTGTCTACCAACCTGTCAAGGACCTGAAGAAGGCAGCGAATATCTTGAAAATGCAGGCCGGTAGTAGGCTCGTCGAGAAGATAAAAAGTTGAACCTGTTGCAATTTTTGACAATTCAGTTGCGAGTTTGATTCGTTGAGCTTCTCCGCCCGAAAGCGTAGTGCTTGCCTGCCCAAGGGTTATATAGCCAAGACCGACATCTTGCAGGGTTTGCAGTCGGCGTCGAATTTTAAGAAAAGGTTCAAAAAACTCAAGTGCCTGGGTAACATTCATATCAAGAACTTCGGCTATATTGAGACCCTTGAATTTAACTTTAAGAGTTTCATCATTAAATCTTCTACCTTTACATTGTTCGCAGGTTACATATACATCGGGCAGAAAGTGCATCTCGATTTGAATCTGACCAGAGCCGTCACAAACGCTGCAGCGCCCACCCTTAACATTAAAACTGAATCTGCCGGGAGCATAGCCCCTGGTTTTTGCTTCAACTGTCTGGGAAAAAAGTTCCCTTACAGGAGTGAATATTCCGGTGTAAGTTGCCGGATTTGACCTCGGTGTTCTGCCTATGGGTTTCTGGTCAATGTTTACGACTTTATCGATAAAATCCAGACCATGAAGTTTTTTGTGGCGACCCACTTCAAGGTGTGATCTGTTAATTAGATTGTTAAGTAACGGGTAGAGCGTATCTGTAACCAAGCTTGATTTGCCTGAACCGGATACTCCTGTTATCACAACCAGTTTGCCAAGAGGTATATTGACTTCTATATCTTTCAGGTTGTTGTGTGAAGCGCCTTTAAGGAGAGCACTTCTGCCGTTGCCTTTTCTTCTTTTTTCGGGAATGGAAATAAACTCACGTCCTGCTAGAAAATGGCCGGTCATACTTTTTTTGTCTTTAATTACTTCGTTGAAATGACCCTCAGTTACGAGTTCGCCGCCTTTTATGCCGGCACCGGGGCCAAGATCTATTATATTGTCGGCTTCCCGCATTATTTCGCGGTCATGTTCTACGACCAACACGGTATTGCCAATGTCTCTGAGGCGTTTAAGGGTGGCAATGAGGCGTTTGTTGTCTCTTGAGTGCAGGCCAATGCTTGGTTCGTCCAGCACATAGGTTATACCGACCAAAGCAGAGCCAATTTGAGTTGCAAGCCTTATGCGTTGAGCCTCACCGCCCGACAAGGTGTGAGCTGCGCGCGAAAGGTTAAGGTAGTCGAGGCCTACGTCGTTGAGAAATTTTAATCTGTTTTTTATTTGTTCGAGAATTTTTTTACAGATAAAAGCTTCTTTTTCATTAAGTTTTAGATTGTCAAAGAATTCTACCAGCTCGCCTACCGGATGCTGGGTCAGCTGATGAATATTTTCGCCCTTGATTCTTACAGAAAGAGCGATGGGCCCAAGTCTTTGCCCGTTGCAATCAGGGCAGGTATGGGTGCGCATAAATTTTTCATAAAAACGCTTGGCACCTTCTGAACGGGTTTCTCTAAATCGACGCTCTATTGTTGGCAATAACCCTTCAAAGGGCCTGTTTATTGAGCCTTTCATGGTTCTGCCCTGATATTTAATGTTGAGTTTTTTGCTGCCTGTGCCGTAAAAGATTATGTTTTTTATTTTCTCGGGCAGTTTTTTAAATGGTGTGTCGAGTCTGAAGTCATAGTTCTGTGCCAGTCCTTCCATCCATTGTCGAGAAAAGCTGGCTTCTGCAAAGTTCTCTGAAGCAATAGCTCCCTGAGCTATTGATAAATCCGGGTCCGGAACCACAAGTTCGGCTTCGGCGACAAGCTGCATTCCCAGCCCTGAGCAAGATGGGCATGATCCGTAAGGAGCATTGAAAGAAAAAAGCCTTGGTTTTATTTCGGGAAGTGAAATATCGCAAACCGGACAATGAAGATTTTCACTATATATTTTTTCCAGTGGCTTGTCTTGTTCCGGCGAATCGATAATAATAAGAAGTTGGCCGTCAGCAAGTTTAAAACAGAGTTCTACACCTTCATTCAGTCTGGCCCGCAAAGAATCGTTGTCTTTGTTTTTAAGTTTTATGCGATCTACTGCAACCTCTATGTTGTGTTTGCGATTGCGATCGAGTTCGGGCAGTTCTTCATCGAGAGACCACATATCGCCATCGACCCTGACTCTTGAAAGGCCCTCTTTACGCAACTCTTCAAATACTTTTATATATTCGCCTTTTCTACCTCTTATAACAGGAGCCAGTAGGGTTAATCTGGTTTTAAGAGGATATTTAAGCAGATTATCGACAATTTTCGACGGGCTTGAGCTTTCTACTCCGCTACCGCATTCCGGGCAGTGGGGTTTTCCTATGGCCGCGAACAGTAATCTGAAATAATCGTAAAGCTCGGTTGTGGTGCCTACAGTTGATCTCGGATTTCTTGAGGTTGATTTTTGCTGAATTGCTATGGTTGGCGAAAGACCTTCTATGCTTTCAACATCAGGTTTTTCCATCTGTTGAAGAAACTGGCGCGCGTAAGACGACAAGGATTCCATGTATCGTCTCTGGCCTTCTGCATGAATGGTGTCAAATGCAAGAGAAGATTTCCCGGAACCTGAAACACCGGTAATAACTGTTAGAGAATTCCTGGGTATATTAACACTAAGATCTTTAAGGTTGTGAACCCTGGCTTTGATTACGCGTATCATAAATTTGAAATTTTTCAGCGCCAGTCATATTGTATAACGCTCGCCTGGGTGGGATCGCTGATTTCGTTGCCACTGAAAGTAACTTTATAAAAACCCGCTACTTTTGTTGGCTTGCTGCTGCCTCTTATTTTGGAAACTTCTACCAGGCCGTTTTTGACAACAACTTCACCTTTGTCTTGACTACGTTCATAAATAACTTTAAACAGGCCCGAGGAACCTTTAACGGAAATACCACTGACCTCTATATGTAAAACTCCTCGGCCGTCAAGAGATATGGCGGCGGTTACTTCGCCTCTTTTGAGCTCTACAACTTCTTTTACCACCTTGTTCTCTTTTTTTGCAAGCTCGGGAGGAAAAACTGTCATTTCAGAATTTGCTGCAAGCTTTAACTGGTTGTCGAGCTGAAGCTTGACAGTTACGCTTGAGTCCTCTTCGGTTCTGAAAGAATGCCGGGAGTCGAATTCGAAATTTTCTTTAAATCTGTTCCAGATACCTAGATTTCTCCACTGCAGGTTTCCGGAGTGCTTGACAACTTTTGAGAAAAGCATTTTTTCGCGCTCTTCTTTGCGAGCGACTTCGGCAGCTCTGTTTTTCATAATTGATACGAATATGAGTATGAAAATTATGCCAAACAAAATAGCGCCGCCAATAATCATGCGGCGTTTGCGCTCTTGAGCTTCTCTTGCCTGTTTAGCTGCACGATCTCGTTCAGCTTGAAGCTTTTTTAGAGCCTTATGATCTAATTTTTCTAGTTGATGCCATTTTTTTGCCATGACAGAACACTATACAGTTAAATTTAAAATGTATCAATACCTACTTGTGGAGTTGCCATAATTGAGTTTTCTTTGAACACTTTATTGTCTTTAGGATACAGAGTACGTATTTTAACCGAAATCGGAAAAAAGTCTACTGGTTTATCTGGAGGAATATTGCCTGCAACTGAAAATTCTACAAATTGAACATCGTGAACCAAGGTTCTCGAACTTTTTTCATCTTCGATTGGAGTAAGCGATAAATTCCCCGATTTGGCATATTCTGCTGTTTTATCAGTGGTATATTTGAATGCATTAGATGTAAGATGCAGTCTTCCGAGAGTTTCCTTTGCCGAAGTTTTGCTGGTTTTCAAGACAAGCACATGTTTAACAATTTTTCCCGGCTGGGGTGGTTTTTCGGGTTCGCAAACCGACCATTCCATAATTTTTAGTTCTCCGGTAGTTGGTGGTGTAATTGGCTCGCCTGTTTTTAGAATTTTCAGATAAAATTCTTCTGCTACTGAATTGTCGGGATTGTCGCAGGGATCAAAAAAAGTGTCGCTAAATAAAGTCGATGGGTAGGTTGCACTTTTAATTTCGCGATTCAATAGAGTCAGGGCATTTCTCATCTGATCGACGGTTCCGCTTATCCATCGGGCTCTTCCGGCTGATTTTGTTCCACCGATAAAAAGTTGATAAACTCCAACCATAAAAAGCGCGAGAATAACGCAGGCCACCATTAGCTCGACCATGGTGAAAGCTTTTTTAGACATCATAATGCCCCTCTTCGGGTGATTTTTTCGGTTTTCTTTTGAATCTGACTGGCTAATTTGCCCTGGAAGTTTTTAGTTTGTCCTTCTACTGCAATTTCAATCGCTTCTTCGCCATATTTTCTCAAGCCCTTGATCGATTGAATTTCAACGTTTTGAACCCTGTATTGTAGGGTGTAGGGATATCCTTCATTGGTAGCCACGTCCCAATCAGTTATCTTTTTTATGTCATTATCTATTACTATTTCGAGTGGAGGCTGCATTCTGGTGTTATCTACAATCATGTTAGTACAGTCTCTAATGTAGTATTTCAAGTATTTATGGGGCTTCAAATTTTTGGCTGGTCGTTTGGGCTTGATATATCTGCTTTTAAGATCATTCGTTGCAAGGCCTTTGGCAAGAAAACGGTAATCCGGATTGTGAAAACTTCCAAGCCTTATAAAGGCATTGGTGTTCGGTAACGGAAAATAAAAATATTTGGGTTTTTTGTTTATATCCAGCTCACGGGTTGGGTGAACTCTCACATAAACTTCAGGCTTTGAACTCATCGGTTCAAAAGCATTGCTGCCCTGATAGGTTCCTGAAAATTCAGTGAAATTACATAGCGGGTTTTTGCCAAGAGAAAATTCAACTGCATCATAAAGCTCGGTTGGAAAAAGTTTGGCTTTTACGAGGAAATGCTGTATTGCAGCTCTTGATGCAAAGAACGCCTGGCGATCTTCTACGGTTAGTTTATTGTGACCGGCAGTCTCAGTGCGTTGAAAAATCATGGTGACAAAAAGGATCAGCATGCAAAATGAGAAAAAAATAGCTATTACAATGGCTACGCCACGTTTTTTGTTGGTTGCTTTAAGATCTTTCATCAGTCTATATCCCCTTTCAGAGTCATAAGATGTACTCTTTGCACTCGTCCCTCATCGGTTCCCGGGGTTTTAAAGAATTTCTGATCGAGGTTCCATTGCACTTGTACCAGAACTTTTTTCATAGTGCACCAGGCAAACTGTTCGCTTGTGTCATAGGGAACTTTGGAACTAATCATCTTCTGGGTATATCGCACTGCTGTCGGATCCAGGTAACGGGGAGCGTCCGGGGGATACCCCTCCATGCCCTGATCCAGGTATATGTTGTTTGAGGGCTCTGCCACTCCGCGCCCTGAACCCAGGTCCAGTTCGGTCAGAGGTTTGTCCGGATCTTTTGGATTTTCAGCATAATCAACATACCAGCTGCCGTCTGAAATTAAAGCGGGATTTTTTAAAAACGAAAAAGTCATTTCGTTGCGCTCAGAAAAAGAAGTGGGACTGTCATCGGGAAATGCCGGGCCAACTCTAACCTTATCAGGCCGGGGCGGTTTGATCTTGGAGGTCACGTCTTCAACTCGCATATGAACCAGATAGTAAATGCCCCGGGCATCTTTTATTATGCCGCGACAGGGATAACCGGCAGATTCTTTACCTTCGTTGCCAAAAAGCATTTTGCTTAAATTTTTAGCCCAGGTATCGCTGTATTTACCGGTATCAAATCCCTCTTTTAAGTCGTCTACCTTTATGTATCCAGGATTCCCCTGTCTGAGAGCGGCAAAAGGAATATTGTCGAGAACTGAATTAAGAACTTCAGAGGCCTTGTTTATGGCAAATGCCTCTGAAGCGTTCTTGTCGGTCTCAACTGTTTCTTTACTCATAAGAGCAAACAGAGGAATCATCGCAATAGATAGAATTGCCACCGCAACAATTATCTCAAGAAAAGTTATTGCCTTTTTTCTGCAAACAAACATAACTTAATATCCTCTTTTTTATTTGTCAGAGCAATTCTGAAGCAAGAGCCGAGAGAGATGATCGCTCTGATTTGTGCAGTATTATGTGACCGAAAAGCTTATGGTCTTTGAATTTTTCGATAACAAAATTCAGCCCGTTAGAAGAGCTGTCAAGGTATGGGTTGTCTATTTGATAAGGGTCTCCGGTTAATACAACTTTGGTTCCTTCGCCGGCTCGGCTGATAATAGTTTTTACTTCATGAGGGGTAAGGTTCTGTGCTTCATCGACAATAAGGAACTGTTTTGGAATGCTTCTACCTCTGATATAGGTTATCGCTTCGATTTGAACTTTCTGGGATTCAATGAGAAAGCGAATTTTTTTGTCTACATCGTCGGAATTTTTGTAAAGTCGATCCATTACGAATTCAAGATTATCAAATATTGGTTGCATCCAGTGGCTGAGTTTCTCGTCTTTTGAACCGGGAAGAAAGCCTATATCTTTGCCAAGTGGCATAATTGGACGACTGACCAGCAGTTTTCTAAACAGGTGCTCGTCAATAGTCTTTTGTAATCCGCTGGCCAAAGCAAGAAGAGTTTTACCGGTTCCGGCTCTCCCTACAAGAGTTACCAACTCTATTTCATTGCATAGCAGCAGTTCAATTGCAAATTTCTGTTGAAGATTGAGAGGCTCTACACCCCATGGCTTCGCGTTTACATGAAACAGTGGGCGTAACAATTTTGCTTCGCCATCATATTTTGCCAATGCAGTTTTGTTTTCATTTTCTGCAGCCTTCAGAAGAAGAAACTCATTTCTGAAAAGATCGTTTTCTTCATACTCGAGCGATTCTTCGCGTAGAAATCTTTCAATTTTGTTAACCGGCATTACCAGCTCTCTCCAGCCCGAGTAAAGCTCATCAATATCGATCTTGTTTGTTTCGAAGTCTTCGGTTGGAATGCCCAGGGCATCGGCTTTAATGCGACAATTAATGTCTTTGCTGATCAGATAGGCATTTTGCCCGCTGTTTTTAAGGTGAAGCGCGCAGGCAATAATTCGATTGTCGACCTTTTTGCCGTCTAACCCGTAAGGGAGTTCAATATCACTGTCAAGAATTACTTGAATGGATCCGCCCGATTCCAGTTTTACCCCTTTGCTGAGGTTCCCCTTGTGTCTGAGCTCATCCAGCTCTCTGGATGCTTGTCGTGCTTCACGGCCTCGTTCATCGTTGAAGCCTTTGAATCGATCTAATTCTTCAATAACTCCAAGGGGAATAACAACATCGTTGTCTTTAAAAGAAAAAAGGGACTGATGACTGTGCAGGATCACGTTAGTATCAACCACGAAGGTTTTTTTCATCTAAAGTTTCCTATTCTAAAAAAAAATTAATATAAATCAGTCCAAAATTAGCATAGAGCTAAACTTTCTGTCAAACTTACACCCGAGCAGTAGTAATTCTCGGTGAGAGACTATCAACTCGTTTCAGAAAAGCACTCGTGTTTTTCTGAAGGCTTGCTGAAGAAGGAAAAGCCGGGCAATGAAACCGCCGGCTATTTGTCCACAGGACAAAATCCTGGCTGAAAAAGATTAAAAAATCAACTCTGCGCCCTCGGTGGCCTCAGTGGTTTAAATTCTATATTTGACAGAAAGAAATAAAACCAGAACTGTTTTGTAAATAGCAAATAATAATTGACCGAGAATTGCTGCCCGAGCAGTCATCGCAATTCGGTATCACGATCGGGAAAGGCTTTTCGATTATTTAATTCTCTTCTTTGTTAGCTTTGAGGCTTAAAGGCTTTGTTTGATGTGTTGTTGGAGCAAAGGAAGGTATTCAGCCATGAATATCCCGGCAGTGCGACAAACAGCAGGGGCAAACAAGGATTAAATTTAAGTTTACTGCATGCCGATAGTAAGTGATGGCGGACAAAAAAATCCGGCATATATAAATTATTTGGAGGCTGTACATGGGCGTTTTAGTTCCTCTATTTAAATCAAAAGAGCCAGCAACTAAGGTTCAGCTCGATAATGAGGAGAGGCTGAAAGTTAAGCTTATCCAGAATTCAATCGAGGCTTTGCGAAAAGAAGAAAAATCCGTAGAAGTTGAAATTTCAGAGAAATGCCGTGAAGAAATAGATCGCTTGAATGTAATAGACCGCAAATTGCGTGAACTTGAAACTGAACTCGATTGTATCTGCAATGGTCAGCATCGAAACGGAGTCAGGAGCAGATAAATGTTGAAGCACGAGATGTTTTCGAACTCGTATTTAAACTATCGTAGAAATAAAAATCTGGAAAACGAAGAGCATATTCAAGTTAAGGGTAACCTTGCCGTTTCAGCTCGTAAGAATTTAACTACGAGAACCCAACCGGTTTGTAGGACTAGTAGCCGTATATGGTGGGAATCCGGCTGGAAAATGCTCAGATAATAATTCGTGAATGATTGAAAAAGATAGCAGAATTTTCAGGCTTTGAACGGTGGCGAATGCTGCCGCTTTGTTTTTTCAGGCTCCCTTAAAAATTAGCCAGTACGAATAGAGGGTGGGTGCGCAGTCATTTTATAAGGCCCTGTTTGCTCATTTCTAGCATATAATCAAGTTTAAAAGCCGGGGAAATTACTTTTATAGCTACCGATAGAGCCTTATTAAGGTTGATTTAACTCTTATTCTGTTCTATTATGACTTTAAGTTAAATTATTCTTCGTTATTGAATTGTCCGCGATAGAAAATAACAAATTTGCAGTGATTGCAGTTGAGGGTGAAATAAGGTGATTGTCGTCCGTTGTGAGATTTTCTGACCATTGATGCGCTGCATTGTGGGCAAAGCATGTCCGGGCCTCCTTTTTTGTCGTTTTTAGTTTTACGTTCTAGTAAATATATCGGCATAATGAAAAACAAAGTTTAGGATTTCATGGAAGAGCAAAATATAAATAGGCAAAAGTATGTTTTTTTTATTTTGTTAGCTGTTTTTCTAGGTTTTACGGCGCAAATCTTCCATCTAAATTCCTATCTCAATAGCGAAAAGGCTAAAAAGCTTGAAAAAAAGGCTGATATGCAATCTCAGTTTCTGGCCTCGGTTGTGGTTCATTTTCTGCAAACTTCGCAAGCCCATTTAAACAGTGTTGCCCGAGTTCCGGCAACAAACATATTTGCTTCCGGTTCAACTTTAAAGGCTGGATTGATTGCAAAACAGCGCAAATTAACAGGCTTAATCGAAGCCAGCCAATTTTTTATTGGCCTGGCGTATGAAAAGTTCCTTAGTTTGCGCAAAAACATGATCTACTGGAGCGAGCTGCCGGCTGCCGCTATTAGAAGAGCTTTATATGAGTTTATGTTTATCGAATTTGAGCTTGAAGATGATTCCCCCAGAGGTTTATTGCTGTCAGGTATGACTGCAGATGATGGGGATGTCTTAAGAATTAGCGAAAAAGTTTCTTTTGCTCGTAAGATTACCGGTACAGCTGTTGAATATGTCCAGATATTATTTGAGCCCCTGGTTGAGTTCGCTCGATTTTTTGACAATCTGATTGGTTTGAAAAGAGAAGATTTCAGTTTGGCACGTAATCAATTTGAAGTTTTTTTGTCAAAAGCGCTTAGCCGAAAGTCGTTTTTTAGATCTGTAAGTTTATATGATCGAAGCGGAATCAGACAGTCTTTTTATTCAATTGAAGGTGAACCTGCACCCGTTGAAAATATTGATATGATTTGCCGTTATCTGGCAAAGAATAAAATAAACTGGTGGGGGAAAATCAGATTTGAGCAAAAGCTTGATAGAAATTTTGTAAATCTGGCTTCTGTCGTTCGCGATAAAGATAGAAAACCGGCCGGTTTTGTTCTTGCCGAACTGGACCTGGCGCCGGTGTCAGTCTGGCTTAAAGACTTTAGTGGGCTTGTCGGAAAAAAGACTCTTATTTCAGATGGAAATATAGTTTTTCATAATTCAGAAATGGAACCATCTTCTGAAATCTGTTCAAAGCTGGTTCGTGCGGTTATGGATAAATTTGAAGGCAGTTATGAATCTCGGTATTATAATGGCGCAGATGGCTGGAATATTTTTTGCAGACCTCTTACCAGTTTTTATAATGCTGATCTACCGGCCTGGAAACTTTGTGTAATTGAAAAAAAGCGCGAAACAAATCATGTAATTTCTGCCATTAGTATTATTCTGGTAATAGTACTTGCTGTAGTAGCCTTCTATGTTTTATTCTATAGGTTCCGGAAGAGTGAAAGTTAATTGTTAGAAGGACGCTTAATGAGCTTTAAAAAGAATCAAGTTGTTGGCCTGGTGACTTTGTTTGTTTTTGTATTCTTTGCAGGTATGGCATTTGCGAAGAAAAAAGCCACCGATTATATGACCGATGCCTTGAAAGATAAGACAGCCGGAAAAGTTGAGCAGGCCGCTGAAAAACTTTATAAGGCTGCTGACCTGGCTTCAGAAGATTTACAAAGAAACCTTGCTCTTTTTATGCTTGGTGACTGTCTAATAGAACTTAGAAGGTATGATAAGGCTGCCGAAATTTATCAGCGGTTGCGCAAAAAGGTTGTAGACAAAGAAGAGAAAGCTGAAGCTGCCTTCAGATTGATGCAGGCGCAAGCAGGCAGAGGGAATCAAAGAGAAGCCAAAAAGCTTTTTACTTATATAAAGCAGAATCATAATAGAAGTCCTTATTTTGAGCTTGCGCGATCGTTTGTAAAAGCAAAAAGGCTTACAATAGCCGATGATACAGCGCCGGCTGCCATTGATTCAAGTTATGCAAAAAAAGAGCGGCAAACTATAACAAGCAAAACTAAACCACGTAGTCAAGCTGACGAAATCGTTAAAACAACTAATAAAAGTTCCCCGACTGGAACTTCAGGTAAAGCACGGAAGACAGAGGCGTCTGCAGACAAAGTTGCAAAAAATAAGGTCAGTCCCGACAGGGCAAAGTTACTTAAAGCGATATTGAAACCAGAAAAATCAGCTAATCCCGAAGAACTGGTTGCAAAAATTCTTGTTCTTCAAGATAAACTCAAAGAACAAGGATCTTCGGCAAAAGGCATGGATAAAGTGCTTTTTGAGCTTGCTGATCTTACCAGTAGATTTGGAGAGAAAATCGAAGCTTGTAAGTATTATGACAAAATTCTGCGTGAACACTCTTCTTCTTTGCTTGTCGAAGATTCTTATTATCGAGCCATAAGACTTCGAGCCATTCTGGGCGTTCATAAGGCGGTTCAGAGCTGGGGTAAAGCTTTTCTGGCAACTTTCCCTGCATCGCAATATACAGAGAAGGTAAAAGCTCTAATGTCTTATTCTGAAAACGACGGCAAAATTGACCTTTCATCGGTAAAATCGACTGAGTTGCCCAAAAAAAACTTTTCTTCGAATCAGAATGTGGCAGATCAAAGTGCTGAGTTGATGGAAAATTCAATTTTCAAAACCGCAGCAGCAAAGATGAAAGCAGGCAAATATAAGATTGCCTTGTCATATTTGAATAAGTTGAAAGACAAATTTCCCAAAGCTGCAAAGCTCTGGTGGAATATTGCATTGGTCCATGTTCAATCCGAAGATTTTCCGGCGGCAAAACAAGCCATAAAAAAAATGCTGGCGATAACACCTGACAATGATGAAGGCAATTCACTGCTGGGTTACATCAATTATCGTCTGAAGGATTACGGGCAGGCAACTGATGCTTATAACAAAGCCGGTAGCCCCGGCGGAAGTGGAATTAACTTTTATGACTCCCGCGGAGCAGCAGACAGACTAAAAAAATCTGCAGGTAAAAGATGACTCAACGTTTGGTTGAAGGAGAAAAATAATGACTAATGAAAACAATCTGGTAATTCAATCCTATATTATGGACGGCGACGCCAAAAAGGATGCATCTGACTGGGGTGCTGCTAAAATCAGCTATCTACAAGCCCAGGAAGAACTTAGTGCTATTCAGGAGATTGATCCTGACAGGCCGTTAACGCCAGAATTGCATGAAAGTCAAAAAGAGATAGAAAAGCGCCTTGAAGAAGTTAACGAAAAGCTTGCTTATTTTCATCGTGATAAAGGCGTGGCTGCGTTAGACAACAAAGTATACCAGGTAGCGATTGAAGAATTAGAAGAAGCTACTCGACTGGCAAAAGAAGACAGCGTTAAATTTCTCGAAGAGATTAAGCAGCTTCTTGATAAGGCCAAGGCAAAGCAACAGGATCATTTATTGCATCTTGAGCTTACTCCATTTGTGGATCGTGGAGATAATTTCAGAAAGTCCGGGAACTTTGCTGAAGCAATTCTGGAATATCAGGCTGCCATGAAAAAAATTATCAATCTGCCTGAAGATCATCGTTTTGTTAAGTATATCCGCGAAAATCTCACCGAATGCAAAAGAAGTCTGATTAGACCATACCTGGCAAAAGTTCATAAAGCCATTCATGCCCAGAGTTTTGCTCGTGCCGCATCATTGCTCAAGCGAGCTCAGTTATTGCTGGACAGCCACGACAAGGTATACAATGCTTTTCTTCAGCAGATCAGCGATAAAATAAGCCCTCACCTTAAAGAGGAAGATGTTGCCGAAATCGAAGAATGCGAAGCTCCTGAAATTTGGGAAACGGCGATCAAAGACTATGAAGAAGCTCTTGATCTTTACTCTTCTTTCACGGTTACCGATCCTTTTGCTCCAGCTTATACCGGCGTGAATGTCTATGAAGATAAATTCCTTAATTCAAGAAGAAAACTTGGCAATCTGTATAAAACCAGAGCAGATAAATTAAACGAAATGGGTAAAGTCGAAAAAGCGATAAAAAACTATAAAGAAGCTATAAGGCTTTTACCTCGCTCAGATAAAATGTTTCATGAGGCTTTCAGAGAAATGAAAAAATTAAGAGCTCAGATTGCAATTCCAGCAGAGAAATTAAGGTTATAAATTACATTTAAAACCTGATAGCCATACCAGGAGACAAAAAATAAGATCAGATGAGTCAAAATAAACTAAAAGCCAGCAAAGCAATAGACATTATAAATTCTAAAGAAATTCTTGATATAACTTCAAAATCGCCAAAGCCATTTATTCCACTATGGGAAATTTTTCTGGGCCTCGGGATTGCTCTGGCTTTTTCTCTGGCTTTTTATTTTGGTCTTTTTATGGATCTGGAAAATGAAACGATTGATTTCCGATTCAGGCAACGTGGCGAACTTTCTCGGAATCACGATATTGTGTTGATAAGCATTACTGATGAATGCTTGACGGAACTGGGCCCCTGGCCCTGGCCCAGAGCTGTGCATGGCAGGTTACTCGAAACTTTGAGAAAAGCCGGAGCTAAAACTGTCGCCTTTGATATAATGCTCAGCGATCCGTCTGTTCAGGGGCCTCACGATGACGAAGCCTTTCGAAAGGTTATTGAGCGCTTTGGTCGTATTGTCTTGCCGCAAACGATCAGAAAGCAAACTGTGCTGGATCCGGAAACTTTTGAGATGAAGGAAAGGTATGTGGCTGACAGGCCAATACCGCAATTTCGTGGCGATCTTTCAATTGAAGGTTATATTAATCTCGAGTATAAGACCCTCAATACAGACGGTGTTATTCGTAAATTGCTTTTGAATCAGCGGTTAGGTGATGAAACATCTTTTATTTTTGGTGTTGCTGCTGCTTCAGATTATCTCGGAATTAAACCCGTAGTTAAAAAGAACGGTTTGGGAGTGGGTGACAGATTTTTGCCCTATTATGAATGTTATGAGCCGGCCCGTGGAAAAAAAGTAAAATCTTATATGCTCAATTATGCTGGTGGAACCAGACTTTTTGATGAGATTTCTTATGCTGAAGTTCTGGCAAAAAAATTTCCTGAAGGCTTTTTTGATAATCGTCTGGTCATAATTGGCACTCGGGCAATGGGTACATCTGAAGATGTTAAGTTCTGCCCATTTGGAGCTCTTGCTGGCGTAGAAATACATGCAAATTTGCTTCACAATATTCTCAATCGTAGATTTTTACAAAGAATCACGGTCGAAACAAATATTCTGTTGCTGCTTTTGGCCGGTCTTTCGCTGGGCTATTTTATGTGGCTCAAGCATGGTTTCTTTGCTAATATTATTTGTCTGGCTGTTGCGCCTTTGTGGCTACTGTTAGGGGTTATTTCTTTTAACTTTGATCTGGTTATCGAAGTTGTTCCATTGGTTTTACTTATACCGATCCAATGGAGCTTAACCAGGCTGATTCAGCAGTTTATATCTTTAAGAGAAAAGAATTACGAACTGGCGCGCAAAGTTAGAGAGCTTGCGATAATCAGTGAGATAAGCCAGGCCGTAAACTTTATGGGAAGTCTCGATAAAACTCTCGAAGCCATATTGAGCCGAGCGGTGCAAGTTTTAAATGCAAGCCGAGGTTCAATTTTTCTGCTGGATACCAAATATGAAGAGCTGGTTGAAACGGCTACAATTTATGGAGTTGATGGTGCAGAAATTGACCCGGGTTTAAGAAAACAGTTTAAAACCGGTTCGGGTATAGCCGGCGAAGTTTTTAACAGTGGAGAGCCCAGGCTTATTCATAATGTTAGAAAAGAAAAAGGCTTTGCGAACAAAGACAGTGCCGCAGGGAATATCAGATCACTTATTTGTGTCCCGCTTATAATAAAAGAAAGCGCTATAGGGGTAATGAATATTGTAAATTCTAAAGATGGCCGCTTTGCCGGAGAAGACTTGCAGACAGCGCTGACCATGGCAAATCAGGCCGCGGTGGTTATAGAAAAAGCGCGGCTTTTCAATCTTGCAACTATAGATGGTTTAACCGGTTTAATCGTTCACCGCCATTTTCAGGCGAAAATGGAAGAAGAATTCAGGCGTGCCAAACGATACGAGAAGGATTTGTCATATTTAATGACAGATATAGACCATTTCAAAAAATTCAATGATACCTGGGGCCATCAAATAGGAGATATGGTGCTGCGAGAGGTTGCCAAAATAGTTAGTTCATGCGTGCGCGACACAGATGTTGCGGCCAGATACGGCGGGGAGGAATTTGCCGTAATTCTTCCCGAAACGGATCTTGAAGGTGCAATCCTTTTTGCCGAAAGATTGCGGGAAAAGGTCGAAGTTGCAGGTTTTGAAGGGCCTGAACATGAATTAAAGGTAACAATAAGCATTGGAGTAAGCTCATTGCCTGTTCATAAGGCAGATACTGCCCTTGAAATGATTAAACTTGCCGATGATGCGCTTTATGTAGCCAAAGAAAATGGCAGAAATCGGGTTGAAACTCCTAATGAACCCGAAAAGACAAAATAAGCCGGTTGCTCGAAATCTGATTTTTATTTAAGATCTTCCCGACTCAAGCTGAAATTCTTTAGGTATCGGTAAAAGGTCGCTTTGTGAATTCCAAGTATTTCCGAGGCTCTGGTTATATTACCCGCCGCAATTTGATATGCTTTTTTAAGATCTTCAGGGGACAAACTTTGTTTCGTTCCGTTTCGAGGAAAGTTTGAATTGATGTTGTTATTATAAGGCACTGAAAATTCAGCGGGTACGGCATTTTTCAAATCATCGGAATCAAGCCCGAGGGGTATTGCCTCTTTGTATGGAAGGATGGTCACATCATTGTAATTTGTTTTATTTTCTGCGTTAGTCTGCTGAGCAAAAGCCTGGCGTTCGTGATACCATTCTTTTAAAGACCGCAGGCCTATTACATCGGTCTGGTTTTCAGCAAAAAGTCGCTCCATAAGGTTTTTAAGCTCTCTGATGTTGCCCGGCCAGCGATATTGTTTAAGAAGCTGTATGGCTTCACGGGTAAGACAGACTACCGAGCGGTTATATTTTTTATTGAGTAAATTTATAAAGTGCTGTATGAGCGGTTCAATGTCATCGGGTCTTTCTCTTAGCGCAGGGACCTTTATCTGCAATGCATTTATACGATAAAAAAGGTCAGGCCTGAAATTGTTTTCGAGGGCGTCTTTTTCCAGATTTCTGTTGGTTGCAGCCACAACCCTGACATTAACTTTTACAGATTTTTCAGCGCCAACTTTTTCAACTTGGGAGGTTTCTAGAACTCTAAGCAGCTTAGCCTGGGAGGCGGAAGGCAGGTCGCCAATTTCGTCGAGGAACAGAGTCCCATTGTTTGCCCGCTCGAAGCGGCCCCTGTGAGATCTTATTGCACCGGTAAAAGACCCCTTTTCGTGCCCGAAAAGTTCTGATTCAAACAGGGTTTCTGTTATAGCACTGCAATTCATGGTAATAAAAGGGGCATTACTTCTGTTTGATAAATTGTGAATAGCTTGAGCAACCCCTTCTTTCCCTGCTCCTGTCTCTCCCGAAATCAATACTGGAGCATCGGAAACTGAATACATTCTTATTTTGTTGAAAACTTTCTGCATTGATTTCGATCTGCCGATCAAGCCAAAAAATCTGGCTTTGGCAAGAGAATCTGCCGTTAAATATTCATCAGGCATTTCCTGAATTATAACTTTTATCTGGTTCCCTTCTTTTTCTGATTTTATGCTCGTATCAAGCAAAAGTTTATGCTCGTATCCGTGCCGATCATCAAAACTGATTTTGTAACCTTTTATTGACTTTTCTGCTTCGCGAGTGTTTTGTAAAAGCTCTGTCAGGCCGGGCAGATGGTTGCCGAGGCGCTCTGATACGGATTGGCCAATGAGCTGATTTTTGTTTAATCCAATGTTGTCGGCAAGCCATTCGGGTAATTCTTCAATAATAAACCTGTCTCCGCATTCACTAACCGTAAGACTGCGGGACTGGGTAAGTAATAAAGTTTTGTCTGATCTTCCGTTCATAATTTAGCCGCTAAAATACAATTTTATCATTTCTTTTTCAACCAGCCAAAATTTTGAGTTTGTTGAAGGTTGTCGTTGAAAATTATTGGAATTTGCTCAAGAAAATATATTCATTGATTTGCGAATTATGCCGAAAAGAACGCTGGATACAGGACAAAATATTTGGAAAAATTTTAAGATGAATAGAATTAAATCGTGTCTGACAGCTTTAATGCTAGTTTTGTGGGTCGTCATGCCTGCGGATTCTATCTTTGCTGCCGATGATAGCTTTTATCTTGATTTTGAATTTAATTCTCAAAATACCTTCGACAGCACCAGAAAAGATTTTAATGAACTGTTATACGATAACAACGCTTCGGAACCCCGGTTTGTAGCAAAACAATATGACAAGTCGTTTCTCAATACCAATAGCGATATGTTTTTTGCGGTAAGGGGTGATTTAAATGAAACCCAGTTTCTTGATATCAAAGAAACCCTGGGCTTGATTCATTACAATGAAGAAGATTATTACTCCAGAGCCAAAAACGGCAGAAAGCTCAAAGAGCTGGATCATGAGCTTAACGTAACCTATGGCATAGCTGCCGGAGATCACGATTTTTTTCAACTGGATTACTTCAATAATTACTACGATGTTGCTGAATTCAAGGAATGGCAGATTCGGTCAAATAAAGCCGCCGGACTGTTTTGCCACGAGTTTTCCCAGAAAGCTATCCTTGCCGTGACTGGTGCTTATGAAGAAAGAGAATATGAGTTTGATCCTGTTGCCGACTACAAACAGGGGACAGTTGGATTTGAAGTGGCAGGCTACATTGGTGGTAAAACCAGGTTTGTTCCTGTTGCCGCCTCTGCTCGCGGCGATCGTAGCTATTTTGAAAACTTTCCAAATGGTTTGTCGGCACGTAAGGCGGTTGATTATTATACCGATTGGACAAGAAATCCTCATGATACTGATCCGGGAGCAAAGTATCAGAAAATAAAAGCCCGGGGAGATCTGTTTCTTCGCTTATACGCGGATGCTCATGCTCAGGAGCGCGGCAATCTCGATAACAGGTCAAGTGGGGGCGGAATAGGACTTGAGGCCTCTTATGAGTTGGCAGATAATATGGTTTTCAGGCTGAATAATTATTATCAGAAAAAAGACTGGAAAAATGAATCAAGGGTTAACTTTTTGTTTGACCACTATGCCAATATACTTAGTCTTTCTGCAACCTGGTACACAAATGAAAATCTGCAGCAGACTTTTTGCTTTACTGACGAACTTGTAGATAACAATAATTTTTCTAACGAAAACCATCGAACCAATATACTAAAATACAGCGGAAGCTTTTATGCCGATTCTTCCTGGTTATTTGTAAATGCACAGGCTTTGCGCCGAAGATTCGATCAAAATCGTTCTTTTTACAGTGACGAAGATGAGATAAGCTTAAGTGGGGGCTGGCATTACAATATTACCGACCAGATTAAGTTTAAATTGCGAAGTGAATATGTGGATGCCGACTATAATAATTTCGAAAATCTGTATCTTGCATCATTTATAAGAACTTCCTGGAGAGCAGGTATTGAAAAACGATTATCGCTTAACCACAGTCTTGAAGTGGCATATCAGGAAAACTCCGAAAACTTTGAAAATTTTAACGGAAATAATATTTCCGAAAAAAGCTTTAATTTCAGCTGGCTGATGCATTTTTGATCCAGCATTTTAAAAAGCTGTTTTTGTTGTGGTAGCCCAAGGTATATGATACAATAGTGAAGCTTATGTTTGCCATAGTCTTTATTGGAGTAGTAATGCACGAATTGCCTTATCAGCAGTTCAAAGCGCTTGTTACTGCAGTAAAAGCCGAAGCAGGCGCGGAAAGTATGGTTGTTTGTAATGCTAATGGCCTTTTCGCTTCTGCTCCAAGGCTTGGGAAACAAGTTGAATTGATCTTTGACAGTGGAATTGAGTTGATATTTCTTGGTGAACAGGCTGTTGCCAGAAACTCGGGACGACGAGTGCTCGAGCAAAGTGATCTGCCATTGCTGCGACCGATAAATCTCAGTCCGGGAGTGCCCGGGTTTGGAAAGAAGCTTATAACAATGGGAGAAGACTGTCTATGGTTGATTAGCCTTACTGACCAGAGCAATAAAAGTCTGGTTAACCAGCCCCATGAAATACTGGATGATTTTATAAGCAACAAAAATGATAGTTATCCCGTATTTATAAGTATGAACGGTTCAGATCCTGACTATAAAAAAGCTATTGCCTGGAAATACTCGAACTGTGGATTTTCAGTTGTGGTTGCCGGTACCGGTTTGAATTATCAAACTGCAGATATTAATGTAACCCCAGATGGAAATGCTTTTCTGGCAGATGTGGGCATGGTGGCATCAAAAGATTCTATTGCTGGTGTTTCGCCACAAACCTGGTGGAAAAAGCACATTGAAAGAAGTCCAGTTTCAATGTTTCCTGATAATTCACCGGTTGTAGCAGACTATGCTATGTTTTACTACCAGAACTCAAGAATCAGCAAAGCATACAGAAATAGAATTGAATTATAAACTCAGAAATTTCACTGAAAATATCGTTGTATTAAGGAGACAGCTGCCGGGTGGCTGAAAGCATAAAAAAATCATATCAGCAGCTTTTATTTGATGCGCAGAAGAGTATTCTTGCCAGCGGCAAGAATACTGATAACATATTAGCTGTTTTAAGCGACGCAGCTGCCGAAATATTCGGGCGCCGTGGTTTTGGCCTGATTTTTTATGATACTTCGGCTCAGATGTCTAGAATTCGCTTTAACGATGGGTTCTCTGAGGATTCATTGAACTTTTTCTGTGAAGAATTCACCCGAAAAAAACTTGAAAAAAGTCAGCTCCAAGCCGAAACCCACATTTGTGAGACTGGTATAAAATGTCTTGTTATACCAGTGGGTATAAGTGACGATCCTTTTGGGCTCATGATCTTAAGAGATATTCCGCTCGATGACAGTGGTGCTCTGAATGAGTTTCGCACTCTGGCAACCGACTCTATCAGTACTTTCCTCGAAGTAGAACTGGTTAAGCTGCAAATGGAAGAAATGGCAGCTTTGCTGGAGGTCGGACGAGTTGTAAGCTCAACTCTTGACCTGAAAGAACTGCTTACCAAAATCATGAAAACCGCAACCAAGGTTATGAGGTGCGAGACCTCTACGGTTTATCTGATAGACGAGCAAACCAACGAACTTTATTTTCATCTGGTTCAGGGTGATCCCGATGTTGGCGCAAAACTCCAGGAAATCAGACTGCCGATGGGCACCGGCCTGGCAGGTTGGTGTGCCCAGAATGACAAGACCGTAATGGTTCCTGATACCGACAAAGATCCTAGATTTTTCAAGGGTGCCGACAAAAAATCCGGTTTTGTTACCAGATCTATGATTTGTGTCCCAATGAGACTTAAAGACAAGGTCATTGGTGTTTTACAGGTTTTAAATAGAACGGGCGACATTCCTTTTAACGAGCATGATGTTGAAATGCTCGAAAATGTTGCCAATCAAGCTGTTTCAGCCATCGAGAATGCCCGGCTTTATGAAAATATTCAAAAAGTATATCTCTCTACAATTGAAGTGCTTGCCACTGCTATCGATGCAAAAGATCCATATACGCAGGGGCATTCGCGCCGGGTGACCCAGTATTCGGTATCAATTGCCGAAGAACTCAATTTGCCTCAGAAAGAAATAGAAAATGTAAGATATGCCGGTTTACTGCATGATGTGGGTAAGATCGGCATCAAAGACAGTATTATAAGAAAACCCGGTCGGCTTACAGATGAAGAATATGCAATAATTAAAAAGCATCCGGCTATTGGCGCAAAGATTTTGCGGCCGGTTGATTTTCTTGCCGACAAAATTCCAGGAGTCTTGCATCACCATGAATATTATGATGGGCGCGGATACCCTGATCATCTCACCGCTGAAAACATTCCGCTGCATGGCCGAATAATCTGTGTTGCAGATGCTTTTGATGCTATGACCACTAATCGCCCCTACCGAAAGGGTTTAACCGTAAAAACTGCAATAGGTGAACTTAAAAAGTTTTCAGGCAAGCAGTTCGATCCAGTTTGTGTCGAAGCATTTTTACGAGCCTTCGATAAAAAACTGTTTCAATACTTTGAAAAAGTTGAAGATACCGATGATATGGTCTTAAAAGATGATGCAACCGAGGGTGCTGACCCAACTGAAGGCATCAAAGGCGAGCTCGAAAGTCAGCCTTATCCACCGATGGCAGCTAAGGATCTCCCGGACGCTAACGAGAAAAAGAAACAAGAAAAGGGAAAACTCGAGAGCCAGCCATATCCACCGGTAATACCAACAAAAGGATCTGATAAGCCTTCTTCGCAGCCATATCCGCCTGTTTCTACAGATGATGATAAAAAAGAAGAGTAAATAATTTTATTTCTGTATAACTCTTAAGCGGGGCGCTTGCTTCTCTCTACCTTCAATTTCTTTGCGGCCACTGTGAATCATGTCGCGATTTGGAGAAAATGAAGGAACTATAGTTTGAATATTTTTAATAATTCGGTTTTGCTTGCCTTCGCGAGCAGCTTGTAAGAGCTTGTCGACCAGCTTACCCAGATCGGCTTCATCTACTTCTTCCGGTCTGGCAATAAAAATTTTGCTGTTACGCGTTGCTGTGATGCCCTCTGAAGCAGTTAACAGTTCTTCGAAAAGCTTTTCTCCCGGTCTTATGCCGGTAAATTTTATTTCTATATCTCGCCCTGTCTCAAGACCCGAAAGTCTTATAAGGTCTTCGGCAAGATCGACAATTCTAACCGGATCGCCCATGTCTAGAACAAAAACTTCGCCACCTTTTCCATAGGCTCCTGCCTGAATGACAAGTTTGCTTGCCTCCGGGATTGTCATGAAATAGCGAATCATTTTGGGGTGAGTGATTGTAATCGGGCCACCATTTTCTATCTGGCGTTTAAAAAGAGGTATTACGCTTCCGCGACTTCCCAGAACATTGCCGAACCTTACTGCAACAAACCTGGTTGAGCTTCTTTTGGCATAACCCTTAAGAATTTTTTCGGCAATTCTTTTGGTTGCACCCATAACAGACGTCGGATTAACAGCTTTGTCGGTGGAAATCATGACAAATCTCTCTACTTTGCTGTTATGCGCCGCTTCTACCAAATTGCGGGTTCCCTGGACATTGTTTTTTATTGCTTCTTCGGGATTGAGCTCCATCATTGGCACATGTTTATGAGCAGCAGCATGAAATACTATCTCGGGAGAGTGAGCCTTAAAAATCTGGCTGATCTTGGCAAAATCCTGTATGTCTGCTATCAGTGGAATTAGAAGTGTGTTGCCAAGCTCAGGGTTTTGTAAAAGTCTTTGCTGACTTGAATAAATGCTGTTTTCACCATGTCCAAGTAAAAGAAGTATCGAGGGCTGAAAAGGCAGAATCTGACGGCATATTTCGCTGCCGATACTCCCGCCTGCGCCCGTTACCAGAACGGTTTTTCCGGTAATGTAGGCTGCTATTTCTGCAAGGTTTATTTCAGCCGGCGGTCTTCTTAAAAGATCTTCGATTGCAATGTCGCGCAGTTGCAAACCAACAAGTTTGCCGCCGATAAGGTCTTGAAGACCGGGAAGTGTTTTAAACCTGACCTTACTGCTCTGGCAGAGTTCTACTATTTTTCTCAGCTCTATTCCTGATGCAGACGGAATAGCAATAATTATTTCATCGACCTGGTATCTGTTTACAATTTCTGTGATTTTTTCACAGCTGCCCAGAACCGGGCAGCCGTGAATTATTTGCCCGCCTTTTCTTGGGTCGTCATCCACAAGACCGACTATATTTATGGGAAGATTGAAATTGCGTTTAATTTCTCGCACTACGCTTTCGCCACCCTGGCCGGCACCTACTATAAGAACTCTTTTGGTTTTTTGATGACTTTTATTGAACAACCAGTTTTTTACGGGCGACAATTCGGCCATATTAAGTAAAATTCTTGGTGCTATTCGACTTGAGCCAATTAAGATCAAGCTCAGCATCCAGTCAATTATAAAAACTGAGCTGAGAAATGGAAAGCTTTCGAGAAAATATACCGAAATTAACTTCAGCATCGAACAACCGGTAACCGCAGTAAAAACCGCTACCATGTCGGGAATAGAAGTGAATCGTAAAGTGCGGTTGTACAATCCCATGGTCCAGAAACTGATAATACAGACAGGGACCAAAAGAGGGATCATCATTAAAAGATATTGAATATGCTGTGGATCCAGCTTTTCAAACTTGAGCCAGATTGCAGCTACCAGCGAAAATGAAACACAGATAACATCTGTAAGCAAAAATATAACTTTTCTAATCGGGGTCATTCTTTGTACCCTTCGCTCCTCTGCTATAAGACAATGGGCAAAATATTAACATATTGTGGTGAAAAAGTCGATTAATAATAAGAATGATAAAAAAGAGCATTGCAGGCAAATCCTTTTTGAAATTTATTTTATTGCAGCGAAAAGCAATTTTGTTTTTCGTAGATTCATTTGTTGCAAAAATTTTTTCTGCAGCTCAAATAAAGCTTAATCGAAATTTAAAAATTAAGTGCCGCAAGCTTCTTGTTGCCGGTTTTATTTTCTTTTTTACATCTTTCAGTCTTGTTTTTTGTGTTTCAGTTTTTAATACAAATGCAAAAAATGATATGGCATTTTTTGTTGATATTCCCGTAGATCACCAGATTTATCATGACGCGGCAAAGCTGTTGGAAATGGATGGCTGTCTTTATCGTGGCAATAATTTTTTTGCGCCCTATGAACCGATAACCGTAAAAGAATTTAATCATGCGTTGACTACCATAATAAGATTTTACAAGCTTAACTTCAGTAAAGACCTGTTGCTTGATGCTGAAATTGTAAATGCAGAAGATGTCAGCACTAAATTGAAAAATCTTGCCGTCATTATCGGAAGAGAAGAGAAACTTAGACAAATAAGTTCCCGACGTTTTGCCAATATTACCCGTATGAATCTATACAGCATTTTGGAGCAGGTGTTTTTAAAGGATGACTATGAAGAACCCTTTATTTAATCGTTGGCAGATAATTGTTATTTTGTTTCTTGTCAGTCTTGGTCTGGCAAGGGCCGCATTTAAAGAAGATAACCTGCTTTTATCCTGTCGTATCGATGAACGGGAAAACAGTTGTTCTGTCTTTATCGGGGCAAATAATTCGTTAAACCAGGTTGTTAGTTTTAATGCCGTAGATGCAAGTTTAACAATTGATTTTAAAGGAAGCGGTCTGGATAAAAAACTTTTAAATAATGCTTTTGCCAATGACCTTATAAGCATGGGCTATTTTTTCTCTTATCCTGAAGGTGGAAAAATCGGCGGGTTGAAGCTTTTTTTAAACGGAAGTGTTTTGAAAAGCATAAAAAAAGGAGATGACGCTATCGAGCTGATAATAGAAAAGAACTCTAACCATTCAGGAAAAACTGTTTTTAATTCGGAGTCTTTGATGAACCCCGAGAGGGGTAAACATTCGCCGGTAGTTTTAAAATTCAAAGAGGTTTCGGTATTACCTCTTATTTTAAATTTGGCAGAAAGAGCAGGGATAAGTTTGAGTTTTTCGGGAAAACTGCCCGAAACCATCGCTGTTGATATGTCGGTTACCAACCCTCTCGACGGCTTGAAACAGATCGCTGCAGATATTAACGCCAGATTGCTTAAAAGTGACAATCATTATTGGCTGGTAGGAGCGGAAGATGAAAGTTAAGTCAAAATTGCAATATTGGTTTATTATACTTTTACCGGTTTCTTTATTTTTAACCGCTTTTCGCTTCGATAATGACAAACAGGTGACAAGATTACAATTAGCAAGGGTTTTAAACCAGATTGTGCTTAAAGCTCTTCCCGATACAAAAGATATGGCAGGCGAAGAAAACTTTGTTGATTTAAGTTCTTTGCAGACTAAATCTGTTGCAGCCAGTCTTGAAACGGGTATTGTGTGTGGTTTTCCAGATTCCAGCTTTAGACCGGAAAGAGCTGTAAGAAACCACGAAATACTCTGGCATCTTAAAAAAACTTTAAAATTCCTTGAAAGTAATGCTCCGGATCATGAGATAACAAGACTTTTACGCAAACTTGCCGGTTTGAACAGATCTAAATTTTATAAAAATATAGGCAGCTCATTTGCTTTGTTTAGCCCTGAAGAGCATTATGAAAATTTTGCCGATAGTTCAGTGCTGAATAAAATCAAAATTCGTCTTGGGTTGAGCGATAATTTTGACAGAAAATTTAAGATTAAATTTGTGAATACCCTGAGCAAAAAACCTGTTAAGCACGGTTTTATAGCTGTTGATGGCAGCTCATACTCTATTAACAGCAATGGTGAAGCGATTATAAGCGTGAATCGTAAAACAAGCAAATCAAAAAAGTTTGCTTTTCTAGTTTCATGTCCGGGTTACAAAACGCTTAGATTCAAACGTGACAGATTGCAGAAAGATCGTATGACAATAAGACTGACACCGGCAACATCCCAAATTATCATGAGTGTGTTTTCTCGAAATAATAATAAAGCGGTTAAAAACTTTTGGATCGATATTGATGGTAAAAAGCAGAAAAAATCGAATGATGGTGTAGTTGCGGTTAAACCAGTTGATTGTGGATACCACAATATTAAAATTGAGGCTGAAGGATTTTTGTCTGCCAGAAAACTGGTAAGGGTTGAAGGTGAGGTATTGAAATTAAGTGTTTTGCTCGATCCAGCCTGAGTTATTCAGTTTCCTACCAGCCTGTATTCGCCGTTTTGTTGCAGTCTAATTTTGTTTTGTTTTTCGAGATCATTTAAAAGCTTTTCTACTTTTTTTTCGGGAGATCCTAAAACATAGACAAGCTGCATTTTATTACAGGGATGCCTGAGCAGAAGCTTAAGAACATCTGCTTCAGCAGTAATTCTATTCCACTTTGCAGGTCTGGCTGGAACCATATTGCGCTCGAAGGCTGTGATTACCGGAAGAGAAAGATCGAGCCGTCGGCGAAAATCGTCAAGTTGCAGATGATCTGCCGGTAGAATCTTATTTTCCAAAGGGCTTCTTACGGCCGTATTTAAATAAATCGAAGTAAGGTTTGGCAATGAGCGTAAAAAGTCACCAAGAGCGCTTACTTCTTCGTCTGTATCGTTAATTCCCGGACAGACAAACACCTCGGGTTCAATTATTCCGCTAAAATTGTCGCAGAAATCTTTAAACCCTTCTAATATAGGTTGTATATGAATACCCTCTATGGGCCGATGAATCTTTTGAAAAGTATCCTCGTGGACAGTTGAAAATGTTGGTAAAATCCGGTCAGCGACCATGAGTTCCTGTCTTACTTTTTCATCCTGGAAAAGTGATGAATTTGTAATGACACATACTGGTACCGGGGTAAATTTTTTAAGTTCTTTTATAAGATAGCCGAGATCCTTATGAAGGGTTGGTTCACCTGTTCCCGAGAAGGTTATCCAGTCGGGTCTGGCGACTTCGTCGAGCACTTCTTTCAGCTCTTTTAACACCTCTTGGGGGTCGCAAAACCTTGATCTCTTGCAGGTGTGAAATCTGGTTTTTGATAACTGGCAATATAAGCAGTCAAAAGAGCAGGTTTTAGTTGGAGTCAAATCGACTCCCAGAGATATACCAAGTCTTCTTGAAGGAACGGGTCCAAAAATATAAGTTCTCATTTTATTTTGTGATTCATGCTGTGAAAATAGATTTTGTCAGTCTGCGTTGTTGTTGCGTTTGGTAAAAAAATAAGTGCCGAGCAATAAAAATACAATTATAAAGGGTATAATTGCCACATATAAGCTGCCCATAGGCTTGCCGGGCCTCATTTTATCGCGAGCTTTTTTAAGATTGTTTAAAGTTTTTTCCAGATCTTTTTTTAATGCGGTATCGTTTACCGAATCAATGGATTTTTTAAGTTCGTCGATTGAATTATCAAGACTGGCAAGAGTTGATTCTTTAGGTGTCATCAATTATTCTCCTCGGGTGAAATTTCAATTGGAGCACCAAGATGAGCTTCTAGTTTAGCTACCTGGCGCTGGTTAAGGTTCATACTTTTAAGACGGCCCAATACTCTTTTAGCCTCATTATCTCTGCCAAGTTGTTTGAATCTGTCAACAATTACAAACATGGTATCGGGATCGATGAAGCTTGCCTTAAGAGCTTTTTTATATTCTTGTATCGCCTTTGAATACTGGCCGGCAGACAATAGCAGATCACCTGCTTTTACATAGGGTTGTGGATTCTGTGGCTCGAGTTTCAGGGCTTTTCGGTATGAATCCAGGGCGGTATCGAATTGCCCAAGTTCTTTGTGTATTTCTCCTTGAAGCATAAGAAGAGTGGCCGATTCCTGTTGCTCAGAAATTCCTGTTTTTAGAAGGGCTAGAGCTTCCTGGTCAAGATCTTCGGCAAGAAGAGCATTTATAATAGGCTGGTAAGCCCTTGGATTGTTTTGAATTCTTGAAGTCGCCTCTTTGTATTCAGGAAAGCCCTGTAAAGCACCAGGATGGGTTGTTCTTGCTTCAGCGGTTACTCCAGCGGCAAATCTGTGAAGGCCGATATCTGAATAGGCGTTTGCAAGAGCCTTCAAAGCGTGTGTGTTTGCCGGTTCAATTTTGAGGGCTTTAAGATACAAAGCACAGGACCTGGCTGTTTTGCCGGTTATTGCGTACACCTTCCCCAGATTCATCAGGGCATTGAAATTAGAAGGGTTGCGGTTAATTACATTTCTGAAGCCGTTGATGGCTTCGTTGAAATAGCCTTTCCTGGCATAGTCGAGAGCCTCTTTATATTCTGGATCAGGTGCAGATTCTTCAATTACGGATGAAGGCACCTTTACTAAGGGCAAGTCTTCTGGTTGAGATTCTACCTCGTTAGATATGTTTTGTAAGTTCTCGTTTTCTTTGTCTAGGGCACGCATTATTCTTTCTGTGTAGGGGTTTTGCCGGTTCAGGTATTCGATTGATGCTGCCCAGAAATTGTGTGCCTGCTTTTGTAGCCGGCTTTGAATAAGGTTGAGGCCGGCAAAATATCTGAACTTTGCGTTGAACGGATCAATTTTAACTGCTTGCTCAAAATGATGCTGGGCTTGGTCTATTTTGCCCGTTTCCATTTCCAGTTGGCCTATACTGAAAATAGTTGCTGCGTGTTCCGGGTTAATTTCCAGAGCCTGGTTCCATTTTTCGCGGGCTTGATCAAAATTACCCATGCGTGCCAGTATCTGACCCGACAAATTAAGAATTTCTTCCTCTGGCACTGCGCTGTCATTAAGGCTTTTCAGCAAGTTCAGCGCTTTTTCATAAGCGCCTTTCTGAGTAAATACACTTGCCAGTTGAAACTTGCCCTCTGCCGATTCGGGGCTACTTTCAACAAAAAGTCGGGCGTTTTTAAGGGCTTCATCATAAAGCTCGAGCTTTTCGTCGATCTGGCTGAGCTCAAGGTAAGCCCATCCTTCTTCGGGAAATTTTGTTACAAGCTGATTCAAAAGCTCTTTTTGCTGGGCGTAATCGCCACTGCTTTTAAGCTGTTCGAATTGTTCTTTTATTTGAGCGGGACTTTCATCCAGATCAGGCTCAGGCTCAATTGCAGGAACATTGCGTTCAATCTTTGCTTTTAGAGCAAGCCCTTCCGGATCAGCCGGCGCAATTGACAAAGCCTTGTTAAGAACGTCTTTGGCATTGTTGACTTCGCCCATGCGATAGAGAAGGCTGGCATAAGAAATGAGTCCCTTTTCGTAGTTCGGGTTTGTTTCGGATAAAGTACTTAAAATCCTTTCTGCCTCCATGAGACGATCATTTTCGATAAGCACTTCGGCAAGTTTTACTCTAAGTGAAGGCATGTCAGGAATTTGATTCAAAGCATCTATGAGTAAGTTTTCGGCATCTTCACTATTGCCGTTTTCTATAAGGGTTTGGGCGGTTTTGCTATAAGCATTGGCAAGTTTATCTCTGGTTTGGTTAGGTTCGAATTCCAATAAAAGAGCTTTTTTCAGGTTGGCTATTGATTCGCTGGGCAATTCTTCGTCTATCTGTCGATCAGAAATTTTTACCAGACATTTTCCTAGCTCTCTGGCGTAGTCTCGATTGAGCGGATCCAGGTCGACCGCATTCTGAAGGCTGTTTTTGGCGCGATTTAGCTCGTTTTCTTCTAAGTAGCACTTCCCGAGAAAAAAGTGAGCTTGCGCATTTTGAGGGTCTGCATCTATTGTTTTTATCAGCTGCCTTCGGGCTGACTCATAATCGCCATTTTCAATTTGGGCTCTTATTTCAGTGCTCTGTTGCCAGCTGGCAAATTCTTCTGTTGTATCTTCGGGAGCTTCAACGGAAACAGGATTCGTTTCTTTTTTACGTTTCCCGCCGCAACCACTGAAAATAGCGGCAAGAAATGCACATAAAAGCAGGGTTGCAGTGAATCTTGTAAATCTTGTCATCTTAAGTCACCTCGGTTTAAAGAAAAAGCTCGCTTACAGAGCGTCTTTCATATATTCTGCGAATAGTTTCGCCAATGAGTGGCGCAATTGAAAGAACAGTGAGATTGCAGCGTTTTTTCTTCTCTTTGCTTATTGGCACAGAGTTTGTGCAAATAATTTCATTTACTGTAGAGTTTTCTATTCTTTCCGATGCAGGGTCTGATAAAATAGCATGAGTACAGCAGGCGGTAACGGATTTCGCGCCGCTCTCCATAAGGGTGTCGGCAACAGTTCCCAAGGTTCCGGCCGTATCGATTATGTCGTCAATTACTATACAATGCTTGTTTTCTACTTCTCCCACTACATTCATTACGATCGCCTTATTGGCTTCAGGTCTTCTTTTATCTATAATCGCCATGGGTAAAAGCAATTTATTGGCAAATTGCCTGGCCCGCAGCACTCCGCCGGTATCCGGAGAAACCACAACATGGTCGGTTAAATCTCGTGAGGCAAAATGTTCGGCAAGCATTCTTGCTGCAGAAAGATGATCGACAGGAATATCAAAAAAGCCCTGAAGTGCCGGGTCATGCATATCTATAGTCATTACCCGGTTGGCACCTGCAGTGGTAATAATATTTGCTACCAGTTTGGCCGTAATGGGTTCTCTGCCGGTGCTTTTCTTTTCCTGGCGTGAGTAACCAAAATAAGGGATAACAGCGGTAACGCTTCCGGCTGAGGCTCTTTTAAGGGCGTCTATTGAGATGAGAAGCTTCATTAAATTCACATTTACGGGATAGCAGGTGGGTTGAATAATAAATGTATCGCAGCCTCTTACAGATTCTTCAATGCGGCAGTAGAGTTCGCCGTCGGCAAATGAGGTGTGCAGCATTTTGCCTTCAGAGGTGAAAAGATAACGGCAAATTTCAGAAAAAAGTGGTGTGTTTGCCTGTCCGGAAAAAAGTTTTACTTTAGAATTGCTTTGCATTGTTGACTCCAACATTTCATGAATTCCCAGGCTTGATAACCGAGAAAGGTTTAATTTTTGAATCTGATTTGAGAGAAGTGTGTTCGATAATGCTGAATTTAATCTTTGAGTTTTTACCTATGCTTGAAGAATTTATTTCGCAATTTGGACCAATCTCGCAACCTTCGCTTATATTTGAATTGCCGGTAATGATTGTTCCCGGCCAGATAATCGAGTCCCTACCTATTCGGCAATCGGGTCCAATCGTGGTCTGGTCAGGATTTACGATGGTAACCCCTTCATCCATAAGCTTGTTGTTAATTTGCTGCTGTAAAATAGTGCTGACCTGTGCCAGATGCATTCTGCTGTTAATGCCAAGGGTTGATGACTCGTCTTTTTCTTTGCAGGTTAAAACACCATCATTTTTATTGGCAGCCATTTCTATCAAATCTGTCAGGTAAAATTCATTTTGCTTGTTTTCACTGTTTAATTTGAAAATGTTATTAAAAAGGAAGTCTGAATTAAAAAGATAAACAGCAAGATTTACTTCTTTAATTTTGAGTTCTTCGGCTGAGCAATCTTTTGCTTCTCTTATTGCGACAACCTTGTTGGCTTTACGAACAATTCTGCCATAGTTCCCCGGGCTTTCCATTTCAAGTGTCATCATTGTAATTGCCGGTTTTTGCTCTAGATGCATACTCAGCATTTCCTTCAGGGTGCTTCGTGAAATGAGAGGGGTGTCACCACAAACTACCAGAAGATGATCCGGTTTTTTCTCAGCCTGTCTGGCGTAACATTGAACCGCGTGACCGGTGCCCAGTTGTTCGGTTTGTTCAACAAAAGAAACCTTTGCGTCGGTAAGATTTCTTTGCACCAATTCACTTTTAAAGCCGGTTACGACAATGGTTTCTGCTGAGCCCATCTCTTTTACCGCATCAATGACGTAACGAACCATAGGTTTGCCAAGAATCGGATGTACAACCTTGGGGAGTTCTGATTTCATTCTCGTGCCTTTCCCGGCTGCCAGTATCAGTGAGTGAAAAGTTTCTGTCATCTCAAACCTCCGCAAGATTTGTCTTCAACATTATACACAACTTGCGCGTTGTTTTACAGAATTACCTTCAGCAATTTTTAGACAAAGATTATCACTTCGTTTCAGATAATTATTGCCTCCACCCAACCCAAAGAAATAAAAAAAACCTGCTTGAAAGCAGGTTTTTTTGACCTGGGGTGGCAGGATTCGAACCTGCGAATGCCGGACCCAAAACCCGGTGCCTTACCGCTTGGCGACACCCCAATTCTATACCTTGAGAAATTAGCACACTTTATACTAACATGCAACTCTTTTTGGGTGGAAATCGATTTGTTCAGGATAAAAATTGATGCTCGGGTCTGTTTGTTTCGTCTTCGTAGGCACGTAGAATCTGAGACTTTAATTTCTCTGAAAGGTTCGTGTCAATGGCAAACACCATTTCGCGCCAGGTACCATCGGGCATTTTACGACTTGGCATTCCAATAAAAGTGCCTTTTTTAGAAGAAAAAATCTGAAAATCTCTTATTACCAGACAGCTGTTTAATGTTACTTCTGCAAAAGCAAGTAATTTGCTTTTTGGCTCTTTAATACAGTGTATTCGAATATCAGTAATTTGCATCTGATTAGAATTTTAAAATAAATTCTGTCCAGACTTTGCTGTCTTTGCTCGATTTGGGTTCGTTTATTTCAGGTTTTGTTTCGTTGTTATAACCCGCTTTTATGAGAACATCGCTGCCGGTTTCAACTACACCTTCAACCTGCAGTTCTTCCCTGGCCTGGAGGCTGTCGATCATAGAGCGCCTGTAAGAAACTTTACCCTGGACTTTTGGTTGAAAGCTGTAAACAGCTTCAAGGTAATATTTTGAAGCAAGCGCTGAACTGAGGTTTTGTTGGGTATCTTGATCGTTTGATTGGCTGATGATCGAACCCCGTGCCATACTTTCACCGCTAAGATTTGGGTAACCGGAATCGGCATTATTTATGGGAACAGGTATTCTAGTAATAGCTTTTTGCTCATATCTGCCGAGAAGCTTGAATTTTCCCATACGCTTTTCGATTTTAAGGCTGTCAGAATTGTTCGCCATAGATTGGCTGCTATAGCCGTTGTTCAGAGTTAAAGTTGAAGCGAACTCTTCTGACTCTATGGGGTCGGCAAATTGAATTATATCAGGATCGAGAGGGCTGAACAACTCTTCGGGTTCAGATTGATTTTTCAGGCTGTCATGAATTTCAACGTCGGAAATAGCAGAAACAAGCCTGGTTCGTTCTTTTTTTTCGGTATCTTTATCTATGTGGGTTTCGAACATTTGCGATGCAAGCGAAAGATTGAACTCGCCTGATTCTGGAACAGGTGGGAATTCGTTATTGTTGTTTAACTTGAGATCAAGCTCAAGGTTTTGTTGCGCAAAAACGCCGCCGGCAAGAAAACAAAATATTGCCAGCAGTAATAAAAAACCTGTTGTGTACAGTTTTTTCAAATCTAACCCACTCCTAAATATAATAATATATCAAAAAGTATAAAAAACGCAAAGGAAATTCTTAATATAAGTTAGTTATCGACCAAGATCACGGTGTACCCGAGAAGAAACTATATTTTCGTGACTTATATTTTTAAAAAGATATTCGGCAAATGCAACAGATCTATGTCTGCCGCCTGTGCAGCCAATCCCTATTTGTAATCTGGTTTTGGGTTCGTTTAAGAAGCAGGGAATAAGAAAATCGACAAGCTCTTTAAGTTTTTTTCCAAATTGTTGAGCAAGTTCTGATGAAAAAACGTAGTCATAAACCTCAGGATTAACGCCGGTCAAGTGTTTAAGCTGGGGATTATAATAGGGGTTTGCTAAAAATCTGACATCGAATACCAGGTCGCAGTCTATGGGTATGCCATGTTTAAAACCGAAACTCAAGAATACAACCGACATGCTCTGGTTGCTTACATATTCTTGAGCAATTTTTCTAATCTCGTCTTGAAGTTCCCGACTGTTACGGTTAGTGGTATCGAGAATAAAGTCAGATTTGGCCCGCGCCTCTTCGAGCATGCTTCTTTCCTGACGAATGCTGTCGATTATTCTGTCAGATCCACTGTTCAATGGGTGTTTTCGCCTTGTTTCCGAAAAGCGGCGAATCAGTGAGTCCTCTGTTGCTTCTAAATAAAGAATTTTTACCGTAACCCCAAGATTTTTAACCTGATCTATGGCTTCGAAAAAATCTTCAAAGAAGGTTCCGCCTCTGGTATCTATAACGACTGCAATTTTTGAAAGCTTGCCATTCGATTCCAGGCAGATGTTAAGAAACTTGGGTAACAGTGCCGGTGGCACATTATCCATGCAAAAATAGCCGGCATCTTCGAAAAAATGAGAGGCTGTGGTTTTTCCGGCTCCTGAAAGACCTGTGATAACTATTAATTGTAGTGGTTGTGGTTGTGTCATTTCATCCCATTATGTCTAGAACCAGCCCTCTTATGTCATCTAGGCTTGATAAAAGATTTACTGCCTGGTTTTCATTTAGCGTGTCTCTGGTCAAAGATTCTACTTCTGAATCGGTTGAATTTACAAGCTGAAAAACTTTTTTTTCTCCTTCGCTGGGAGCGCCAAATTCTTCTTTCAGTGAAAGAAATTCTCTGGTAACTTTCTTTAAAAATTGTTTTATAGAATCTTTATAAGATTTTAAAAGGTTTTCGTCGGGAGATTTTAAAAATGATTCCCCTCTGGTTTTGACTGTATCTATAAGTTGTTCGAGGTTCTGGTCGAGTATTTTGACGCTTGATGTTTTGAGTTCAGCTTTGAACTGCCCTCGATCTGAACTGTTCCCTTTGACGTGTTTGTTCTCGGGGGTCTTGCCAGGGTCTATATTTTGATTTGTTATTTTTACCGGCATAGTTTCAGTCTATTCCGCAAAGTACAACTTTGTTGCGTCCCGAGTCTTTGGCCTTGTAGAGAGAGCTGTCGGCTTTCTGGATAAGCTGGTCTTTGCTGTCTGCATTAAGGGGGAAGCCCGCTACGCCAATTGAAACAGAGCATTTTATAGGTGGTTGTCCGGGGATGATAGAAGGAAAGTCATAGTGGCTGACATCTCGCCTGATTCTTTCGGCAACGATTTTGGCATCGGCCTGAGTGGTTTCCGGAAGAATAATGGCAAATTCTTCGCCACCATACCGGGCAGCAATATCAGTGGTTCTGACATTTTTGCGCATTATTTTGCTCATATCTTTGAGTATTACATCACCCTGCTGATGTCCGTAGTTGTCGTTGATGGGCTTGAAATGATCTATATCAATCATTAGAAGTGAAATTGTAGAATTGTAGCGCCTGCTTCTGGCGACTTCTTCTTCGAGTCTAAGCTGAAAGTAGCGATGAACGTAAAGTCGGGTGATCGAGTCGGTAATAGCCAAAGAATACAGGCGTGCATTTTCAAAAGCTATAACTGCTTGAGATGATATGGTCGAGAAAAATTCAAGATCATTTTCGGTGAAAGGTTCTTCGTTGATTTTGGGTCCGACTTTTACTACGCCGTAAAGTTCTCCCTCTTTCAACATGGGAACATAAACGGCGAAGGGGAGTTCTCTATTGATTGTGGCATAATTCTGGTAGGAAGTTTTGCCGGCAAGTTCCCGGGCTAGAATAGGCCTTTTTTCTTTTTCTATGGTGGTCATAGCCCATGCTTCGGCTGGATCTTTTTGCAGGGCTTCTATTTCTTCTGGGGTTATGCCTTTGAATGCTTTAATTTCAAGCTTTGGCCCCTGATCTGATTGAAGCATTAAGATACCTTTGTTTGACCAGACGGTTTCGAGAAACATATCGATGGAAATCTTGATTAATTCTTCGAGATCAAGTGTGGAGCTTAGAACTTTTCCTGATTGTTGAAGAGTCATAAGGTTGAAAACCTTGTGATCCAGCTCATTTTTGGTTGACTCTGAATTTTCGAAAAGCATGGCATTGTTGATCGAAGTGCTGCCAAGACCTACAAGTGCTTGAATCAATTGAATCTCTGCATCTTCATATTTTGTTCCGTCTTTCTTAGGGCCAAGCACTATTATGCCAACAAAATGGTCTTTTATTCTCATTGGAATAAAGAGCCTTAAAGATCTGACTTCGTCAGATTCAAATTCAGCAACCATAAGGTTGTGATCTTGCTCTTCGGGCTGCCAATAGCCTTTTCCGTCAAAAACCCTGGCCAGAATCTGGTTGTCGGAATAAAATCTGAACTTGGCAAAGAGTTCAGGTGCTATTCCCATTAAATCTTTTACGCTGACCAGATCGGTTTTGTCGTTATAAAGCATAACCGCAGTGCCTGTTATACCAAGTCGTTCGTTGAAGGTGGTAATCAGATTGCGCACAAGCGTGTCGACGTTGAGGCTGCCGCCCATGGATTGCCCGGCCGAATAAAGAATAGAAAGAGAGTCTACCTTTTTCTCCAGCTCTTTATTCATCTCACCAATTGCTCTCATATAGTCTTCGATTACGACCCTGGATTCAATGAGGCTGCCGACAATTTTGGTGAAGCTACCTTGAACTTCTTCGAGATCACTGATTTTCAGATCTTTGAGCCCTTCCGATACGTCTCCGTCTGCAACTTTATCAGCTATATCGATAAATTGACGTAAAGGAGCAAGTACTTTTAATTCGAGACTTAAATGAACAAATAATATTGTTCCGGCGCCGGCTATAATTAAGGGAATGGGGCTGACTGAGTAGCCAAGCAACTGCATGCCAAAAAATACGGCAAGCCAGAAGATGATAAGCAATAAATCAAGCTTAATTGCTATGTTCATCTTTAATCTACTCATTATTCCCTCAAAAAATTATAATTTTTTCTCTAACTCTTTGCGAATCAAAGCAGAGATTTGCTTTGGGTCGCCCTGGTTCTCAATTAGAATAAAACGTTCCGGTTCATTTGCTGCAAGCTTTTGGTAGCCTTCATATACTCTTTTATGGAATTCAATCGTTTGAGATTCCATACGATCTGGTGACTTCTTCCCTCGGTGCAGAGCTCTTTTTAAGCCGGTCTCCGGATTGATCAACAGTAATATGGTTAAATCGGGTAAAAAACCCGGTAAAAACTGTTCGTGCGCAGCTCTTATCATGTTTGTTGCCAATCTTCGTCCATATCCCTGGTAAGCCATGCTTGAGTCGAAATAGCGGTCACACAATACTATTTTACCAGAAATTATCGCTGGATTAATAACTTTTTTTAAATGCTCACTTCTTTGAGCCAGCATTAAAAAAAGTTCGGTTTCCGCTTCGAGACTGCCATTGCTATGGTCCAGCAATATGTCTCTAATCTTGTCACCGGCGATTGTTCCGCCCGGTTCTCTGGTTGTTATAACCTGATAGTTTCTTTCTATGAAAAAATTGCGGAGAAACTCTATCTGCGTTGTTTTTCCGCTTCCTTCAGGGCCTTCAAAGGTTATAAAAAGCCCTTCCCGGCTGTTGTTGTTAAGGTCTTTTGTCATATTTCTGTTGTCAGTCAGTTTTAAATTTCAAAAAAGCTGTCTAATTTGGTTAATTTGAAAACGTTTAATACCGGCTCATGGAGATTGGAAATTTTCAGCTTTCCTTCATGCTTTACTATTTCTTTTTTTAAATAGACGAGCATCCCAAGCCCTGAGCTGTCAAGGTATGAAACATCATCCATGTCCAGCTCATAGGTCCATCCGGGTGGTTCGAGCTCTTCAAGAATTTCTGATTTCAAATTTTTTACGTGATGAACATCGAGTTCACCTTCGATAGCAAAAACTTTTAATTTTGCAGATTCATCTATCTTTCGTTCTATTTTCACCTTGGCCTCCGTCACTGCTGTTCTGATTAAGTATCTTGACCATCTGCAACTTGACTTTTCCTGTTTGCTGATCTGTTTGATAGTCGACATGATCCATAATATTTCTTATGATAAATACTCCGAGGCCGCCTTCTTTAATTTCTTTGAGGTCTGGAAGCGGAATATTATCAGGAACGAAACCGGGGTCTTCGTAGAAAACTTCCACTACGAAAACCTCGTTGCTGGTTTTTATTTCAAGGTCAAAAAACATTGAGTCATCAAATTTATATGCGTGCTTTATGACATTTGTGCATGCTTCGGTTGTGGCCAGCTTGATGTCGTTCAGAACTGCTGCACTGAGTTCAAGGTTTTGAACGCACGCTACAATTACCCTTCTTATAAGGGCAAGTGTTTCAGAACTCCCCTGAACCTGCATTCTCAGGTGAATCGAATTGGCCGGCATGCTTTCCAGCAGTTTTTTTATTTTAACTTTCAATTATTAAACGTCTTTCTGGCAGTTTTACATCATAACTGAAAGATACTTTGAGCTATTTCAGGTTCTAATAGTATCATGTTATAACCAACTGCGTCTACCACTACAGACCTACCAAGTTCTTTGCCTGTTTTTGCCAGTAAAAAGCCCGTGTCTGAATACTGGTGTGATAAAAACCATGCCTTTTCAAGATGGTTGAGAGCTTTGTCAGTATTAACAAGGTCACCAAAAGCAAGGTAACATTGTCCTGTTGCTTTCTGAGCGAGACTGTTGTCAGGAATTTCACGCAGAATTTTTTCGCATGCCTTGAGATTGTTGGCGGCCGCCCGCTGTTTTTCGACTCCCGTCAGAAATTTAAACTGAGCCTCGAGCAGGCCCCATCTAACCCAATGATTGGTTCTTAGATGATTGGCAGCTTTATGCCAGCTTAAAAGAGACTTTTTTCTCCATTCGTCCGATTGTGCTGAGTGCTCTGCCAGGAATTGCTGTACCAAAGCGGTCTCATAAAGCAGCCAAACCTGGTCGGCTTTGCTTTGAATGTTTTGGTTAAGCTCAGATAAATAATTCAGCAATTCATTTTTGCTGCTGCTGTTGGAAATTTCTCCGATCATTTCAATCAGTTTCTTTCTGAATAAACCGTTTTCAGGAAAAAGATTTTTTAATGATTCATAGCATTTCTTTGCATCGGAAAAGTGCTGAAAATTTTCGTGCAGGCGGGCTAGAACATAGAGCTTGCGAGGGTCTGAAGAAATTCTAACCAGATTTTTTGTATAATCGACTGCTTTAAGGCTGTTTGCTTTGGCACGTTCGAGCAGACTCAAGCCTTCAAGACTTTCTTCGTTTTCGCCAAACTTTTCAATGGCTTCGTTAAAAGCAGCTTCGGCTTTTTTAAAGCCTTCTTGTTGAATTCTGGATCTATAACTGAACAGATAGCAGGCGTATCCTTTTACCAGAAGAGGTACCGGCGACTCTTTTTTGAGAAACGCAAGCTCGAGTTCTATGTTTCTTATAAGAGCAGAGAACATATCGGTCTCTACCTTGTTGCTTCTAAGCTGACTTCTTTTCAGACGAAGTAATATCAGGTGAGCATCTAGCTCAAGGGGATGGTCTTTGGTAATGGTCGATAAAAGCTCGATTGCAAGCTGGATTTTTCCTTCGGCTTCATAAACTCTGGCAAGATGCAAACTTGTCTGGTAATCGGCGGGGTCTTTGGCACGCACTTTAGATAAAAGAGCCGAAGCCTTTTTGGTATCGGCAGTGTTTATTGATACTTCTGCCAGAAGCTTAGTCCATTCAGTCTCGCCAGGAACAAGTTTAAGAGCTTTTTCAAGCCTTTCTGTCGCGGTAAGATAGAACTTTTTGGCAATAGCTTCTCTTGCCTGTTCAACGAGCTGTGCGCCATTTGCTCTTGCTTTTTCCTGTTTTATTAATTCCGGTGCCTGATAGGCCCGCACACAGGTGGGGTCAAGCGCCGCCGCTTTTTCAAAGGCAGTTTGGGCTTTGTCAAAATCTCCTGTTTTAATAAGGGTTTCGCCATAATCGCACCAGAGCTCAGCGGTTGGAGGGGCTATTTCAAGTAATTTTTGTTGCGAGCGAGCCTTAAGTTCGAAATCGCCGGTGTTGTCAGCGCAACGAATAATACCGGCATGAGCCCAAATTGCTTCAGGGGCATGAGCAAGCATTTGTTTATAAATCTTTTCGGCTTCAACAAATTTTTTTTGTTTTTCCAGTATTTCTCCTTGTGATTTTAGGACCTCGCCATTATAGGGGCTGAGTTCGTGAGCTTGTTGTAAGTATTTTTTTGCCCGGTTCAGCTTGTTTCGCTCAATAAAATGTCGGGCCAGGTCGAGCAAATCTTCTCCGTTTTTATTCTCAGAACTTTCAATATGAGAAAAGGTTTTGTCTGCTTGTTCATCCATGCCCATGGCATTTTGTAACTTACCAAGTTCGAGCAGAATTTGAATGTCATTGCTCGCAATTTTCAATCCCTGCTCGAATTCCAGCAGGGCCTGCCCCTTTTCGCCCATGCCAAGGTAAGCCTTGCCAAGACCCAGGCGCATGGATGCATCCCCGGGAAAGTAGTTTACGGCTTCTTTGAAGTTTTTAACTGCGCCATCAAAAAATTTTCTTGTCAGCATTGTTTGCCCCATAAGCAGAAACATTTCTCTGGTATTTCCAGCCAGTTGTCGGTATTTTTTCAAATGCTGCTGCGCTTCTGAAGCATTACCCATACTTAAATGGATCTGTGCTGTACGAATTAATATGGCGGGTTGTTTTTCTTTGTTTTCGATATTGTTAAGACAGTTAAGTGCTTTTTCTTTCTGGCCTGTGTCGTATAAGAGTTCTACAAGCTTCATCGTCGAGTCAATATCTCGTGGATTTTGTTCAATCACCCGTTGGAAGAGTTTGATCGCTTCTTCGCGGCGATTGAGGGCTGTAAGGATTTCGGCACCACTCCTGATAATCTCCAGGTTGTCTGGTTCAATAGCCCTGGCAGCTCTATAAGTTGAATAAGCGGCTTCAAGGCGGTTGATCGCAATCTGTGCCCGGGCCAGTTTCAGGTAGGCGTCTGGATTATCCGGGGCATTTTTTAATCCATTTTCGAGTCTTTCAAGATCAGAGGCATCATACTTTTTTGTTTCTTCCGATTTTTCAGAAATTGTTTCAGCAGGTGCTTTCTCTGTTTCTGGCCTGGGTGATATGTCGACAGGCTTGCCACATTTACCGCAGTAACGGCCGGAAACTGATTTTGAAGAACAATGCGGACAAACATTCATTGTTACATCTCCTCTGGTGCCGCAATTCCAAGTAATTCAAGACCTTTGCTCAGGGTTTTTCTGGCGGTATTGCAAATTGCCAGTCTGCAGCGGCGTAGATTTTCATTCTCGGTATTCAGAACCGGACATTTATCGTAAAATGCTGAAAAAGCTGTAGCCAGCTCGTAAAGATAGTTGCATAGAATGTGAGGTCTAAGTTCTCTTGCTACTGCTTCAACAACTAGAGGTAATTCCATCATTTTCAGCACCAGATCGCGTTCTGAGGGATGGGTTATTTCAACTGTTCCCGAATAATTTTCAGGGTTTATATTTGCTTTGCGAAAGATCGAACAAATGCGTGCATGGGCATATTGCAAATATGGGGCTGTATTGCCGTTTAATGCCAGCATTCGGTCAAATGAGAAAACATAGTCATTGTTGCGGTTCTGGGCGAGATCAGCGTATTTTATGGCCCCGACTCCTACCATTTTGGCTACTTCCTGTTTATATTCTTCAGATAAGGATGGATTCTTTTCGCTGACAACGTTATATGCCTGGGTGATCGCCTGATTAAGCAGGTTTGAAAGTTTTACATTCTCTCCGCTCCGGGTTTTTAGAGGCTTGTTGTTCTCGCCCAGAATGCTGCCAAAAGATACATGCTCCAGTATGACATCATTGTTGTTTAAAATTCCACAGGCTTTTGCGGTTGCAAAGATTTGTTTGAAATGAAGAATCTGACGCGCGTCGGTAACATAGATGATTCTCTTTGCGCCAAGTTTGTTGCATCTGTATCTTATTGCCGCCAGATCAAAAGTTCCGTAATTATAACCGCCATTTGATTTTTGAACTATCAATGGCAGTGGTTTTCCATCTTTGCCCTTGAATTCATCGAGAAAAACACAGAGGGCATTTTGCGACTCTTTTAACAAACCACTTTTATTTATCTCAGCAACAGTGTCGGCAAGCATTTCGCGATAGAAGCTTTCTCCGCATTCATTTTCTTCAGTAAGCTTTACGTCGAGAAGTTTATAGATTCTATATACTTCGGCCATGGAAATTCTGGTAATCGTTTTCCAGTCTTCGATAAGTTGTGAGTCTTTGTTTTGCAGCCTTACCAGATAGTCATGACATTCTTCTGCTGCCTGTGGGTCGGTTTTACACTCGGCAGTGGCCTGCTTGTATAGTTCTTCAAGTCTGGCGAGGGGCAACAGCTCTTCAATAGATTTGCCGTTTTTTTCTGCGTCTCTCAGTATCGGGCCGGCTTTCCATAAAACCATCGCCATGGGCAGGCCCCAGTCGCCGAGATGATTCTGGCGAATAACGGTGTTGCCGGTGCTTTCTATTATTCTTGCAAGAACATCACCGATAATAGTTGAGCGCAGATGGCCAACATGCATCTGTTTTGCGATATTGACACTTGAATAATCGATAACGGTTTTTTCATCTTCAGACCTATTGGTAAGATCGATATCTTTCTGGCTGCTGAAGTTTTTAAAACTTTCTTCAATAGCAGAATTTCTAACAAATAAATTTATAAAGCCCGGGCCCGCTATTTCAATTTTCTCAAACCAGCTATCGTGCTTGTTCAGTGCTTCTACCATTTCTTCGGCAAGTTTACGGGGCGGACATTTGGCCTGCTTTGCCAACTTCATTGCGGCATTCATGGAAAAATCGCCTTTACTTTTATCTGGAGGCACCTGAAGATCAATAAAATTGAGGTCGTCAATATTGTAACGCTGCATTAATTTGTTAAAGCTTTGATGTATTAGTTCGACAAGTTGCTTTTTCACTTTTGTGTCTCCTTGTATTAAAGAGTGAGTATTATCAGGCTTTAGATTTGAATATCAGCCAGAGTCCTATTATGCCGATAAAGAAGTTGGGGAACCAGACCCCCCAGAAGGGTGGTAAAACAGCGCCTTTGGCAAAAGCTTTGCCGGCAGCGAAAAGGACATAATAGAAGAATATTATTACCACCGACATTCCTATGCCGATTCCAGTTCCGGATCTGGTGGTTTGCGAGCCTAATGGAGCGCCGATTAAAACAAAAATAAGACTTGCGAAAGGTATCGCGGTTTTCGACCAGAGCTCTATCCAGTGCTCTACAATAATCTTTTCAGATATGCCTTTTTTTTCTGATTCCTGAATAAAATTGTAAAGCTTCCAAACACCCATGGTTCTCGCGTTTTTTTGTTCAGGTACGTGGTCGGGATTTACGTAATGGGTGTCAATAGGGTATTCCATCTCGTTAAAATATGTGTAGTTATTATCTGCACCACTTCGATGAATGTCAGATATTCGTCCTTTCCAGAAATAACAAATTCCGCCTTCTATCCGGGCCTTTTCTGCTTCTATAACTCGTGGAAAGCCTTTTGATTGCCCCTCGTACATTACAACTCCGTACATGTCTCTGGTTTTTTCGTCAAATCTTCTTACAAAAAAGTTGCGCCCCGGACCTGCATTAAAAAATCTGTTCTCGGCAACCTTCGGCAGAGGCCTTTTCAAGGTTACCTCCCGTCTGAATAAATTGGTGAATTTCTGGTTAGCTATCGGCACCAGTTTTTCGTTAAACAAAAATGTCAGCGAAGTAATAAAAATTCCGGCCAGAATAGCTGGTGCTACAATTCTGGTAAAGCTATACCCCCCGGCTTTCATTGCGGTGATTTCCGAATCTGAAGAAAGCCTGCCAAATGCTACCAGATTTGACAACAATAAAGCCATTGGAAAGCTTATGACCAGCGTTGGGGGGAGGCTGTAAATAAAAAACATTGAAACGACCGACAGAGGTACCCCTTTGGAAAAAATAAGATTGATCAGCTGCATCATCAGGTCAATAAGCCAGATTGCAACAAAGAAAGACATGCCGAATAAAAATGGTTCGAGCATCTCTTTTAAAATATATCTGTCAATGGTTTTTATCGCGATTTTCATATGCAGCAGCTCAATTTACTCTATAACAGGTTCCTATTTCAACAAATTGTTTGCAGAGCCCAGTGATTATCCATTTAGCTCTAATTCAGGCTTAAAGAACAATTCCGCTTTTTTTTGCCTTATCAAAGTGTTTAATTGTTTCACATCTACGTATGCTCATTTATTTAGCAAAAACAACACTCGCAACACCGATGCGCGCCTATGATTCCACTTCCTGTGGAACATAGTCGTGTTTATTGCATCCTGCAAAAACAATCGGTTTTTGCGGTTTATGTTTTTGATATAAATGGCATACTCCGACACTTACACAATTAAACACTTCGAACGGCGCAAACAGTTTAAAGATTTTTTAACAGATTAATGGAGAATAACTAGCCAAAACTCGTAATAATACTAAATGGATAATCGTTGGGATTATTATGCCGGGTGTTGCGTAAAAGCTGATAATAAAGTACAATGGCACTGTACAAATTCAGGCTGATTGGGATTAATCCAGAACAAATGCGCAATCTTTATCAACTATTCGGGGTGCCTAATTTTGCAAGCCTCGAAGAAATAGCAGCGGCTTACAAAAAAAATTATACCCAGCTTTTTTCAACTGATTCTCCTTTGTCAAATATTCCCAAATTAAAGCAATTAAAAAATGCTTTTGAATTGCTTACTGATGACGAAAGACGGGAAGAATACGATGAGCAGCTGGCGGAATTTCTTGAAGAAATTAAAGAAAAGTTCGATGAAGCTGTTGATGATCTGGTGGAAGAAAAATACACAGAAGCAATAAAAAAGTTGAAATGGTGCATAAATAAAGACTCGGGAGAGCCAGATTATTATGAAACCATTGGCCTGGCTTACCGCCTTTGTGGCGATATAGAAAATGCCCTGAAGAACTACAGACAGGGATTGGAAACAGGTCAGCGAAAGGCGCATTTTCATAAAAACATTGGCGAGATATACCGGCTTAAGCATGATGACGACAATGCCGACACTCATTTTCTCGAGGCTGCCGAAGAATTTAAAAACATTCTTGCAGCAGACCCGAAAAATCTCGATGCTATGCAGCAGCTGGCTGAGATTTATAATAAAATGAAGTGGTTTGATGAAGCACTGGACGTTTATAGTCAGTTAATAAAGAGGTTCCCTTATAATGCCGCGTTTCGTCGTGATATCGGTAGTATACTTTATGAGCTTGATATGCTTGAAGAAGCCGAGGCCAATCTGCTTGAATCTTTGAGAATAAAGCCCAAAGATGCGCCGGCACTTTTGTTTCTGGGGCTGGTTTATTTCAAACGTCGGCTGCTGGCAATGGCTGTAGAAACTCTTAAAGATTGTCTTGCCATTAACCCGGAACAGCCTGAAGTTAAACAGTTGATAGGCCAGATCGATTCAATCAGAAAAGATATTGGTAGAACAGTGGAAGAAATTATTTATGACCCCACTCCAGATGCGTTTGTTGAAGGCTGGGTGAAATGGTATAATCGTGAAACCGGTATGGGAGTGCTTTCCTGCGATGACTTTCCTGAAGTTCTGCTTCATTTTTCTGCTTTAACACCTGAGATAGAAGAAAATTTAACCAAGGGCGACCCGGTTGAGTTTGGAATTGTTAAAGACAAAAACAGCCCTGTCGCCGTTCAGGTCAAAAAGTTACATGAACACAGCGTTTCTGATGCTTTGCCCGGCAAAATAGAAAGTTTCGATGAAGAGAGAAAAGTGGGCATAATTCGATCCCATGATGGTCGGGAAATATTTTTTCCTTTTTCTGCTCTTACCGAAGAAACTATTGCAGCTCTCGAGCCCGGTCTTGATGTGATTTTTGAAGCAAAAGGAATAACCGGCCTTGAAGATAAAGTAGTTGAACAGGCAGTAAGGGTCAGAGTCAGAAAACGCAGACCCCAGTTAAAAAAATAGAGCTACAGATTCTGGATTGAGATTTTCTTTCTGATAACTTCTGTAAATCTACTTAAAGTGCACTCAATAGCAGCTTTTGATTGATCAACGCCAATCCAGCGCCGATTTGTTTTTTCGGCACAAAATAAAGTTGTTCCGCTGCCGCAGCAAAAATCGCCAATCAGTTCATTCTCAGCTGAAAGAGTTGCAATAATTCGATTAAGCAATTTTACCGGTTTTTGGGTCGGATAACCAACCCGCTCTTTTGACATTGGGTTGATAATCGGAATGTCCCAGACATCGTCTACTGGAGTCCCATCCGGATGCGGTTTGTATATTCGACCACTTGCAGATTTTATTCCATTTTTTGCGTAACCCGAAGTTTTTTTGTATGGCATTCGGGCGGCATCGATATTAAACAGTGGCTTTTGACCATTGCTATACCATAGTAGAGTGTCGTGTTTGCAGGAAAACCGGTTTCTCGACCTGCCTCCGCCGGTGTAATGCCAGATTATTTCATTTATAAAGCATTCCCGTCCAAAGATTTCATCGAGCATAATTTTGGCATAATGGGCTGCTCTGAAATCCAGATGAAGAATTAAGCTGCCATTACTTAGCAATAAAGGTCTAAGGGCTTTTATGCGTGTTTGCAACCAGGGCAGATAGTCATCGAGTAGACTATTCCATTTATCGTCATAAGAGTAATCTTCATTGCTCCCTATCCTTGCACGCCCGGTCAAAAAAGGAGGATCCAGATAAATCAGCCTGAAACTTTCGGGTCTAAGCAAAGAGGCGACATCGAGCATGTCGCCTCTATAAAGTTCTCTGGTCAAAATCTTGTCACTCACCGGTCAGACATTACCAAGATTCTGTGAAAGAAAGCTTTGCAAATCTTCGATTTTTACTCTTTCCTGAGCCATGTTATCTCGATCTCGGACAGTTACAGTCTGATCTTCGAGAGTGTCAAAATCAACGGTAACACAATATGGAGTGCCGATTTCATCCTGGCGGCGGTAAAGTTTTCCGATTCCGGCAGTGTCATCATATACGGTTCTCCAGCCACTTTTTTTCATCAGTTCATTTTTGATTTTTATAGCGGTTTGGCGAATATCCTGGTTGTTCTTTTTCAGCGGTAGAATGGCAACCTTTATAGGAGCCAGTTCCGGATGAAGTTTTAAGACAACTCGGGTTTTGTCATTAACGGTTTCTTCACAGTAAGAGTCCATTAAAAACGCCAGTGCCGCTCTATCTACACCAGCTGATGGCTCAATAACATAAGGAAGATAATGTTTGTTGGTTTTATGATCAAAATAGGTAAGCTTGTTAATTGCGTGGGCATTTTTTATTACTCGTCCATCATCAAGCTTAAGTGCTCCGCCTTTGGTATGGCAACTTAAATCAAAATCAGTTCGATTGGCGATTCCTTCTACTTCATCAAACTGTTTTTCTTCGTCTTTTCTTTCGGGAAAAAAGCGATATAAAAGATCTACCGTAGCTTTGGCATAGTGTGCCAATTCATCTTCAGCCTGTTCATATTTGCGCAGGTTTTCGGGGTTGATGCCGAGATTTACATACCAGTTGTAGCGTTCTTCGACCCATTTTTTATGCCATTCGGTATCTTGACCGGGTTCTACGAAAAATTCAATTTCCATCTGTTCGAATTCGCGCACTCTGAAAATGAAATTACGGGGTGTAATTTCGTTTCGGTATGCTTTGCCTATCTGAGCGATACCAAAAGGAAGCTTTCTATTGGTTGAATCCAGAACATTTTTAAAGTTAATAAAGATGCCCTGGGCTGTTTCGGGGCGCAGGTAGGAAATGTTGTTTTCGTCGGCTACAGGGCCCACTGTGGTCTTAAACATAAGGTTGAAAGGTCGGGGGGCGGTGAAATCGTGCGTTCCACCTTCCGGGCATTTTTCATTTTTATCGATGTGGTCGGCTCTGAAGCGTTTCTTGCACTTTCTGCAGTCAACCATGGGGTCAGAAAAAGTGTCTTCATGACCAGAATATTTTAAAACAAACCGGTTCATTAGAATAGAGCTGTCAAGACCTTCCATATCATCTCTTTCATAAACTACCTTTTTCCACCAGGCTCGTTTAACGTTGTTTTTAAGCTCAACCCCCAGTGGGCCATAGTCCCATGTGCCTTGTAATCCGCCGTATTGTTCGCTGCCTTGAAAAATAAAACCGCGTCTTTTGCATAAAGAGATGATTTTTTCCAGTTCTACCATTATGTTCTCCGATCTTTGATTTGCCTGTTTTATTCGCTGGCAATTATAAAGCTATAACCGCAAAAAATCAATCAACCCTATATTGAAGCAATACCCGGCCAACGATTATCAATTTGTTTCAGAAAAAGAATATTCCTCACACAAAGCCTGCAAACTGTCATTGCGAGGAGTGAAACGACGAAGCAATCTAAATCGTGCTCGGGCTCGTAGTCGTAATCGTCGTCGTGTTTTTTCTTCGATCACGATATCGATTCCCGACAGTAATATACCCCACACCAAGCCACAAAGAAAATAACCACAGAGCCCTCAGAAAAACACTGGTGCTTTTCTGAGGGCTTGCTGTTGCTGGGAACCATGGCTGAAAAAGATTAAAAAATCGTCTCGGTGTCCTCGGTGGTCTCAGTGGTTTAATTGAATTCAATTGATGAAAACGAATTTGATAAGTGTAACTACAATGCAAGAAACCTGAGAATTGTTTTGAGCAAAAATAAATTTAAATGAAAAGTTACTGTTTTGTAGTCAGCTTTTTGGCGCTGGATTTAATTTTTCGCGCTTTGAGGCGGTAAGCATAATGAAAATTCCGGCCATGAAAAATACTATCGACAGAACCTGACTTGACGACAGACCCCAGTAGGCAAAGGGATTGAGCCTGATAAACTCGACCAGAAATCGTGAAATGCTGAACCATAAAAGGAAAAAAGCGAATCTGCGCCCATTGCCCGGGTTCCAGATTGGTAGAAGAAGTATTATTAAAAGAATAGTTGTAGAAATAGACTCGTATAGCGGGGTCGGGTGAACTGCAATGTCTGTCGGTACAGTTTCACCGGGGAACATTTTCTGGTAAAGTTCTACCAACATGGGGTTTTTCGTGCTCAGGGTAGAAACGATTCCCTTGGGAAAACTCATGGCCCAGGGCAATTTACAGGGCAGACCGTAACAGCCGTCTCCAGCGGCGATGCAGCCAAGACGGCCAATTGCATAACCTATGGCCATTCCCGGAACATATAAATCGGCGATTCTGAAAAAAGGTTGTCCTGATTTTTTAACTCGGATAATACAAAGAGCCAACGCCAGAACGTAGCCACCCAGAACTGAAAAACCGGTGGTGGAAAATATCATTGCCAGGGGGTCAGCCAGGAAGGCCGAAAAATTTTCAAATATGAATAATAGCCTCGAACCCACCATGCCGCCAAAGATAGCAAGAAAATGAAGATCCCAGGCCAGCTCTACGTTGGTGTTATTTTTTTTGAATTCACGATTGATCAATAAAAAGGCACTTAAAAATGCAACGGCCAGTAATACGCCGTAGGAGCCGATACGAATGGAACCAATTTCAAATAGAATAGGATACATGACACACAAAATAACACATAGTAGTTCGTTTGTCACCATATTACGGCTTTATCTTAAATCTTGGCTTATCAATGTACGGTTGGTATAATGAAATTTATGAAAAGCTTTACTAAATGGAAAATACTAGTCTGTCTGCTTATTTGCATAAGCTCTTTAACAAGCTATGCTGCCGGCACTGATAAAAGAAAACTTGGAATATCGAGCGAAGAGGCTTTTGATAATCCGGGATTATATCCTGCAAAGCAGTTATTCGAGCTTGCCAAAAACGCTTTAAAAGGGAAAAAGTATGATGATGCTCGACTATATGCACTTCGTATCTTTTTTGATGGTTTTCGCAGTAAAAGTTTGCTTAATCTTCTTGGTATTGTTGAAGTAAATGACGGGCGACCTCTTCTTGCGTCAATATGGTTTAGAAAATCGCTTTCTCTGGGCATTCGCAATCGTCTGGCACAAAGATATCTTGCCCGGTTGCCCGGAAAAATCAGACCAATACCGGTAGATCCAACGCGTTTGGCAGAGCATTTTACCAAAATCACAGAAGAATTGCCCAAACTGCTCGAGCGCCTGTCCAATTCCAAATTACATTTTAATGCGATAATGAAATCTCTGCAACGAGGACAGATTTATAAAGCTCTGGCTCTTGCCGAGGAATATGAAAAAAAATATCCGGGCCCGGACGGAGCGTCACTGACTGCTTTGTGTGCCTGGAAACTTGGTCGCAATAAAGATGCGATCCAGATTGTAAAAAACAACCTCTCCAAAGCACCTTATCATCCACTTCTTTTGTTTGTTAAGGCAGTTATAGAAGATACTCATCCCGGAACCTCTTCACCAAGTTATTTCAGGGCGCTGTATGATCTTGATAAATGGGCTAAAGCCTTAAAAAACGTTAAAGAATTTGAAAAGACTTTTCCCGGATTATCTGATGCATTGGTAGTTAAGGGGCGCATTATGCTTGATATGCATAAATTACCCGAAGCAAGAAAAGCACTTGAAAAAGCTTCGATTAAAGAACCGGGCAATCCTGAAATTGACCTGCTCTGGGTTGAATATTTTTTGCAAAACAATAATAGTGATCGGGCCAGCCGAAAGTTGACAAGGGCTTTTCGCCGTGGCTACAATTTGCCTTCGGTAAGTCTTACGGCAGGTTTGTTTGCTTTGCAAGGCGGTCGCTCCAATGAAGTTAACGTTATTTTGAACGATGCCCGTACCGGGAGGCCATTTACTGATCCCGATGCTTATCCGCTTTATATCACTCTTTTGCTTATGAACGATCAGACAATAGAAGCCAGAGATGCAATAGATGAATGGAGCGATAGAACGCTCAAGCGAAGTATGTATTGTTACCTTGAGTCTCTATATTGCTTTAAAACCGGAGATAACAGAAAGGCTTTAAGCTGGTTGCGCAAAGGTTTTGATATGAACCCCAATCGCCTGGGCATTCTCGAATTCATTTACGGTTTCCCGGCAGTGGGTGATGATCCGGCTCTGGCTGCAATGATCAATAATCGTCTTGCCCAGGCCGGGCTTCAGAATTACTCCAGAAAGCCTGTTCCAGACTCTCAGGTTTCTTATGACGATCCTCTCGAACAGAACGACGGTAATAACCGACCGAGACCTTCTGATTCCAGTTCGACAACAGAAGGCGAAGGGGTTTTTCAAATTACCCTGGGCTCAGGTATAAGCCCGAATGCCCGATCTATTATAGCCGAAGAACTCAACGCAATGTATGAAAGAATTTCCAGCTATATTGGCAGTGTTAATGTTCCCATTTTTGTTAATTTTGTTTCTGCCGACGGCATGGGTGCTACAATTGCTCTTTACGAACCACAGAATACGGGAATAACAGTAACCAGCATTTATTATGACGCCGATATGATTCGAAATATTATCAGATCTAATTTTGACGCCCTTGGTGAAGAAGAAATGGGGCTGCTCATCGAAGAACTTCCCGGGCATACGCTTGCCAAAGAGCTTACCCATCTTATTGTCCAGATAATAATTCCAGATGCAAAAACAGATTTCCATAAAACTGCATGGCTGCAGATAGGGCTTGCTGAAATTCTGGGTGGAAGTCGAATAGTGCAGCGGTATCGGCTTTTGATTGCTGACAGGAGTATAAATAAAGAAGTTGCGAAGCTTACTTCACCTGAAATGCTTAACAGCATTTTCAGTGAAGGATATTCTTCGCCTTCGGTCCTTCATACAGCTACTGCTCAGGCATATTTAATGACTTCAGTCCTTGTTAAAAAATCAGGTAATTTAGCTGAAGGCTGTAAAGATATCATGCAAATGATTGAGCTCATGAGTAACGATATTCCCCTTGATCAGGCTTTAAATCAGGTTTGCAACATATCTGCCGAAGAGTTCGAAAAAGAATGGAAAGAATCTGCTTATTGGGCTATAAAGCAGGGATTACCCTACGAGTGGGAATAACGAATTAGATGCCTGAAAACTTTTCGAGGTTTTCAGCTGTCAGGCATGGATTCTTCTTTTTTTCTTCGCCGAGGGTTCTTTCGATTATTGGTCCATAATTATGGCCACAACAGACGATGAGGTTGTCGGGAAGTTTTTTCAATTTTTGCATAGAGGCATAGAGCTCTTCGATATTGCCGCCTTGCAGGTCAGCTCTGCCGCAGTCTCCTATAAATAAGGTGTCACCCGTTACCAGCCATTTATTGGCAATTTGTAAGCAAATTGACCCGGGGGCGTGGCCCGGAGTATGAATACAGCTGATAATTTTGTTGCCAAGTTTGAGCTGATCACCGTCGTTTATTATTTTGTCATGAGAAGCCGCTCCGCGTAGCAGATCGGCCGTTTCTGAATGGCAGCATACAAGTGCCCCGGTTCGAGCTTTAATATGAGAAGTTGCGTTAACATGATCTGAGTGGTGGTGAGTTAAAATTATATATTGAAGATTTATATCATGCTTATTTATCGATCTGAGTAATTTTTCATGATCAAATGCCGGGTCGATCAAAATGCCTTCATGGGTTTGTTCGTCAGCAAAAATATAGGCAAAGTTTGCCATGTTTCCAACCGATATGCGTTCAAAAATCATTTTGTTTGCTCCTCTTATTGTTTTGCATGCTAATATAACAAATAAATTGTTAACTAATATTAAAAGTTTCGGTATCGATTTCGCAATCGGGTATCTGAATCGAGAATATTGGGAAAAATCGATAAGGCGAAAAAAACGAAATTATTTTTAAAACAGCAATTGCAGCTAAATGGCAACTCACTAAGAATTAACAGGGGTTAAACTTAATAAAATGTCAGGCTTATATATTCATATTCCCTTTTGTCGTAAGAAATGCGATTATTGCAGCTTTTATTCGATAGCGCCCACAAAAGAGTTAATTGATTTATATTTAGATAAGCTGGAATTAGAAGCTGATTCAAGGTTGCAATCTTGTAATGATCCTGTAAAAACTATATTTACAGGAGGTGGCGACCCTTTTGTTCTTGCGCCCGAACAATTAAATAAGCTGAAGAATATTGTTTTAAAAAATGTCGAGACCAGCCAGATTAAAGAATGGACTTTTGAAGGGAATCCCGAAAATCTTACAAATGCTAAAGCTGAAATACTGGCTTTAATACCCGCTTTAAGAATCAGCATGGGAATACAACGCCTTAAAGATGATGAGTTATTTCTTCTTGGTAGAAGAGCGCGGTTTAAGCAGATTGAAAAAGCTGCAGAAATTTGTTTCAGTTTTAATTTCAATACGGGGTTTGATTTTATAATAGGCGTTCCCGGCTGTGAATCTATTGCTGACGATTTAAGCCGTTTCCTGCAAAGGTTTCCTGTTCGCCATATTTCTTCATATTTTCTTTCAATCGAGCCGGACACGCCGATTTCCAAAAAGTTTTCCGCTCAAGAAATTGCCGATACAGGGCCGGAAGAACTGTTTGAGGTTAGAGATCTGCTAACTGCTCGCGGATTTGAGCATTATGAAATTTCCAACTTTGCCCTGGAAAATTCCAGATGTTTGCATAATCTGAATTACTGGTATGGCAAAGATTACATAGGTCTTGGGCCTGCAGCTGTAAGCACTTGTAACAGCTTAAGAACCTGTAACCCCCCTGATCTTCAGCGCTATCTGAAAAATGAGCCGGGTGAAGTTGAAAAGCTTTCGCCGGTTGAAAAAAGAAATGAATATTTAATGCTTAGATTGAGATTATTAAGAGATGGACTGGACCTGGTTCAATTTGCAGAAAAATTTGGAGAACCGGATAAAGACTTTTATTTAACTCTTCAGCTACAGATAGAGCAAAAGAATATTGCAAAATCGGGTAAAATAATTAAATTAACTGATAAGGGAATTATTTTTGCTGACAATGTCATGTCAGAATTATTCGCATAACAAAATAAGGAGATCTATATGGCAAAACACACAGTTAAAGTTGATCTAAATCTTGTCGAAAATTTTAAAATTGAAGGAAAAGCCGGCAACCATACGGTTTATATTGATCAACCCAAAAATGTAAAAGGAACCGATACCGGGCCGAATCCATCAGAATATTTTCTTCTCAGCCTTGGTGGTTGCATTATAACTATTGCTAAAATGGCTGCCCGCCAGAAGAGAATTAAAATGAACGATTTCAAACTTCAAGTTGAAGGAACCTTTGATCTCGATGGTTTAATGGGTAAAGATCCAACTAAAAGGTCTGGCTTTGAAAATATAACTCTCAAAGTAGATATGGATGCAGATATTTCTGATGAAGAAAAACGTGCATTTATCGAAGAAGTCGAAAAAAGATGTCCGGTTTCTGACAATATTACTAATCCGAGTCCTATTAAGCTAGAGCTTGCTTAAATGCAAACTATGGGCAGCAAAAGAACAGGTGGCAGTATAGGCGTTTTTTTTCTTATACTGCCATTTTTGTTTGTTTCAACAACATTGGCATCTATGCCTTTGTCTAATTCAATAATGAATGCCGTTGTTAAAATTTCAGGCAAAGACGCTAATAACGAACCTGTGGTTGGAACAGGTTTTTTATTAAAGGGAAAATTCCGCTCATCTGCCTGGGTTATTACTGCAGCTCACCTGTTACAAAATTTCAAAAACGGTAAGTTTGAGTTGACTTTGCGCAGTAATTCTCAGGATTTAAGTCAGTTGACCATGCCGTTAAATTTTTTTGGCAGGAGAAGTTTTAATGTAAGTAAAAAGTATGATTTGGCGGCTTTTTCGATAAGGCTGCCTTCCAGCGCTTCATACAAGCTTTTGTCTCAAGAAATGCTTGCCGAAGAACATTTTTTTGAATCAGATAGAATAGCGGCGGGCAGCTCATTATTGATTTATGGTTATCCTTACGGACAGGATTATGCCCGAACCGGCTATTGTATTCTAAGAAAAGGGGCTGCCGCTTCATATCCTTTTTGGCCGGTCAAGGATTATCCGTTTTATTTTGCAGATTTTGAAGTTTTTCCCGGATACAGCGGGGCCCCGGTTTTTATTGAGACCGGAAACGGTTTAATGCTCGTTGGTATGGTGGTTGAAGAAGTATTCCTCGAAGAATTACGCCCACAAAAAAGCAAAACAACTAGAAGGAGGCATGGACTTGGACTTGGCAAAGTCTTGAATTCTTCGCTGATCAAAGATTTCGTTGAAGACCTTTAATTTCGCTTATTTCGACATTTAATGCATCGTCGAAATTTATAATTTCAACCAGCCGGTCTTCTTTGTTGAAAATTTGAATTGATTTACCTGAATATTTATCTCTGGCAATCTTTATTTCTTTTTCTGCTTTTTTGAATTCATTCAGTCTTGCATAGGCCCTTATTCTATAAAGATATATATGTGGTGCCATAATTCCATCAGGGTAAAGTTCAAGATATTTTTTGCTCCATTTTATGGCTTGTTCAGGCTTATTCAATTTATCAAGCGACAAAGAAACCAGATTAATCGCAGCTTCATCCACCCAGACACTTTCAGGTGCATAATTTTCGATGAATTCAACATAGGCTTTGAAGGCTTGTTTGTTTTTGTTCATGCGTCGGTCTAAAATCCACGCCATCCGATACTTTACCGAGTCGAGGTAACGATAATTGGGATATTTGTTGCTTAAATGCTCAAGTGTTTTGTAGGCTGCACTCGGATTAACGAAGGTTTTAAGTTGAAATTCGGCCCGATAGTATAAAATTACTGCCGGTCGCAAATAGATAAGCCATAAACTGCCGGAAATTAAAACCAGAAACGAAATGAGCAGTGCAATACGGTTAATTTTGGCCGCTTTGTTACGTTGTTCGCGCAGATAATCGGTTTCGCGTTTGAGCTCTTTAACTGTATTGTCTATTGTAGCACTGAAATTGTCATCACTTGATTCCAGAAGGTTCAAGGTTGCCACTCTTCTATATGAAGAAGCCGCTATCCAGCGGATAACTTTAAAACTTGCAAAAACAAACTGAAAAGCGACAAATATTATCATTGCCGAAAAACAGGTTGAAATAAAACTGGTTGTTTCCTGACCATTCAGATTCAATAAACTGCTGAAAAATCCCCGGCCCCAGAAATTGCGGCTTAATATTATTAAAATCATGGCAAAAACAGCTATTTTAAGCAAAATCAAGGTAGGATACAGCCACAAAATAAAGCTTGGGTAAGTTATTTCCGTTTTTTGCACAATATAATGACTGAGTTTTTTAGAACTCCTGCAGATAAAATGAAAAATCAGAAGCAAAAATACAGCTGCCATTGCCGGTTTGAAAAAAAACAAAACAAGCGACTGGCCTCTTATTAGAGTTAAAGCAAGAAATAGTAATAAATAAAATAAAAAGTGCCATTTCCACTCGAGCTCATAGATTTTAAGTAATCTGGTTTGCCGCATTTTTATAATATAACAGTTTTTTTTCCCTAAATTCTCAGCATTTTGTCATTTAGTGTCGATATGAGAACTGGAGCATTCCAAAAACAAGGAAAAGTTCAAAAAAAGAATGAGGCAAACAAAGATCAATAGCGGAATTTTCCCTTTTAAAGGGCTTCTTGCAACAATTTTATGCCTTCTGATGCCTGTAATAGTATTGGCTCAGTCGGCTGCTTTTAAAGACCTGCCTGAAGATCACTGGTCTTTTTCTGATGTGAATTTTCTCGTTAGAAAAGGCTATATGGAAGGCTATCCGGATGGGACTTTCAAGGGACGAAAAGTAACTACCAGATATGATGTTGCTCTTATTCTCGCACGCATATTAAAACGTATGGAAGAAAGAAAAGAAACTTTAGAAGCCGCTACAGAACAAGAAAGAGCTGCTCTTTCGCGTTTAACAAAAGAATACAGAGATGAACTCGGTTTGCTTGGTGTTAGAGTCGATTCACTCGAGCGCCGTATGGTCGATACCGAAAACAAGGTAGCTGATCTTGAAAATCGGTTGCCAAAAGTGACCATGTCCGGCTTCTATCGTGGTAGAGGTCAGTATATTCTTGATCCCGCAACTGTTGGAATAAATGAATGGGGAGGATCGGACTCCTTTTCTGATCCGGGGCTGGTAACCTTTTATCAGCAGTTATATCTGAGATTTACCGGCAAGCCTCTTGGCGACCGTATCGAAACCTTTTATGAGCTCTATGGTTACATGCAGGGCTATAACTGGAATAAGCTGGTTTATAACGAGGCCGGTAAAGATTATGGTCAGAATCCGTTCGATAACATAGATGATTATGTATACAGAATTCAAAATGATCGCTATGTAAAATCAAATAAACTTCACCTTATAAGTAAAGCAAAGTCTATGACTGTTCGAGTTTTTGCGGGTGAGTCTGCAACAGGTCTGGATAACCCGATGAATATTCTCACCGAAGACACCTATGTAGTAGATCCCTACCAGGGGGTTGAAGTTTCCGGCTCCGAAGGTGGAGTCTCTTACCAGGGATCAGTCTTGAAGAATGATATGGTCAGAGGCACCAGCGACGAAACTGACATGATTACAGGTAGAGTAGTCTGGAAACTTCCGAAAAAATTCAGCGAAGATACTTTTTCTGTAGGAACTTCTTATGCAGAAAAAATTTATGATTATAAAGTCAGAGGCAATTCAAATACCGTAAGGGGCGTCGATGTAAATTATTCTACCGATAGAGTAGGTAAAGTTCACGCAACCGCAGAATTTTTGACTTCAGATGATTACCATTATGATACGGCTACCGAACAAGACAAAAGTCTGGGCGATGAAGGAACACGCTTCGATATAAGTATGCAAAACGGTGGCTTTACCGGCACAATCAAACACTATGATTTCGGTAAAGATTTCAGAGCTGCCATGGCTCCGATATGGGCTTATGATGTTGGTTACGATGACGATTATCCAAACAGCCTGAATGTTGACAGTAACTATGGCAATCCCGACTTCGAGGGTGAAAAACTTACCAGATTTTCTTTGAACTATGATTTCGGTAATAAGTTGCTGGCTATCGCCAATAACCTCTCAATGGAAGCGACTTATCTTTCTAAAACCTGGGAAGTCGATCCTCATGATGCTGAAGATACTGATGGACATTCGGGTAAAAAATTCACATTTCAGCTTCTTTCTGACTTCACTGACAATACTACTCTCAAATATGACTTTGTTCAAAAATGGGATGCTCTGGAAAACGAATCGGGCTGGAAATCTAATGCGCTCGAAATAAATCTTCGTCTTACTGATTCTGTCAGCACCAAGGGTAAGATTTTTGTGCTCAGCGATCCGGATGACACTCATGAAGAAGACGGCGATATTTACGAATACAACGAAAGAATCGGATATTTTGAAATTAACTCAGATATCAATCCCAGAGTTTATGCCAAGGGAAGTGTCGAACATCAGGTTCGCTGGGCCAATGCACCTAAAGAAAATATTAGAGTCGACTATATTGGCGAAGCAACCTACAACCTTACTCCGACCACAAGTTTTACCGGCGGGGTTCAGCATGTCGACTATGAAGACAGTTTTGACGGCTCTAATTCAAGTCTTGCCAATGCTATTATTACAGAACTCAAAAAGAATTTTACCAACAAATTCCGCGGTCGGGCTTTCTATTCACGCGGTATAATAGATTTTAAAGATGGTATGACCGATACGGTAGATCGCGAAAATATTTTTGGCGAACTTATTTACGATGTCAGTCGCGATGCCACCATAAGCTTTAAATACGGTTACGATTACCCCGATAACTGGCGTTGGGACATATCCAGTTATGACAACGGAAGATACAAAGAATTTATAGAAACCCAGAAGATGTTCATCTTTGAGGCAAAAACAAATTTCTAGGAACCAAATTATGAAAAAACTCATATCACTACTGTTGCTCGTTTTTACAGCTCTAACAACTACCGGCTGCATTCAAGAAGCGCTGGTTATTCCTGTTGCAACAGTTACAGGAAAAATAGTTGTTCCTGCCGGTAAAGTTCCGACCGGAATAAGGGTAACGGTTGCCGGCGAAGATAAATCAGCCTATGTGAATGAAGAAGGCCAATATTCTTTTGAATTCAGAGAATCCGGTCGTTTTCTCCTTGTAGCGCGGGGTCGTGACTTCGATGTCGACTATGCCTGGGTTGATGCAGAAATAGAAGAGTCTATCGAGGCTCCTGATATAAGTCTGGATGAAAAAATAGTTGGTGAAGCGAAATGGATAGCAACTATTATCGATTTCCCCGATGCTCAGGGGTTTTCGGTCAAATCGATCAATCCCGAATGGAATCCTGATTCAGAACAAATGTATGATGATGGAACTCACGGAGATAAGCTTGCAAATGATGGTATTTACAGCCTTCGTTTGACCAATTTAAAAACGGGCTCACAGCTTTATCAGATAGCTGTAGATTACGGCGGAGACGATATTTCAGATGAAGATGATCCACACGAAGAAGGTAGCCGCAACGGCGATTCAGAAATAATAATACCCGAATCTACCGTTAAGGTAGCCCGTGGGCAGGTAACAAGTGATCTAACCGGTATTAATTATTCAGAAGTAAAACTTGCAACCAAAAAAGGCTCTCGCTCAATATTCTGTGACAGTGACGGTGGCTATAACATGCCGATGGAAGGCAATGGCAGAGAATATCTGGTATTCAGAAGTGAAAATCTGCATGTAAAAACCGTTCCGGTTGATTTAACAAGCGTAACTGTTTATGACGTTCCAACCACAGTTATGAGTTCGAAGAAAAGCGGCGAAGTAAAGCTTGTTCTGGTAAAATCCGACTTTCTTGAAGTTGAAGATCCCGCTGTAGTGGGAGACTTTACTGATTGGCAGCCGCAGCAGATGTATGATGACGGAACAAACGGTGATGAGGTTGCCGGTGATGGAGTATACACCAGAACCTTTACCGGAGTTGCTCCGGGCTATCATCAATATGCGTTTAATATAAGCGATACAAGCCAGGTAAAAGATCCTTATCAGGAATCAGGCGATTCAGAATACTCAATAGTATTGGTGAAATGATGAAGTTGAAATTAACAAAATTTAAAGCTTTATTTATCGCACTGATGTTCGTGTTGCCGCTGGCGAGAGTTTGGGCAGGCAATAAGCCGGTTAATTACTATTACGAAAAAGGTGCATTTCTCGATGTAATCGATAATACCGGTGACGATAAAGGCCCGGGTTATTACCAGTATCCCGCAGATGACCGCCTGCGCCGCGGCACTTTCGATATAGAGCGTTTCAGTGTTTATGAAGAAGGCAAGGTTATTGTTTTTGAAATTCAGATGAGAAATTATATTATGCGTGAATGGCCTGATACGAGAAAAAGCCTCGATCAGGGATTTGTTGCTAATCTCTGGGATATTTATATCGATATAGATGCCAGACCTCATTCCGGTTATGACATGGCTTTGCCAGGTCGAGACGTTAAATTTTCAGATAACCTGGGCTGGGAAAAAGTAATAATGGTTACCCCTCTTTCCGAATACGAAATTTTTGATATTCTGCGCAATAAAACTGATGAACTTTCATTTCAAAATAAGGTAGACGATATTGTTTATCCCGACTATGTAAGAATTCAGCGTGATAAGGTTATTATTAAAATAAGCAAATTAAAGTTGCCGGGTATCTCTGCCAAATCTGGATTTCAGGTGTTTTCAATGGGATTTGAAAATGTTGTTTCCCCCAATCGTCTGTTAAACCGGGATGTCAAGGCTTTTGCCACTCGCAAGGCTTTTGGCGGCGGCTATGACACTTATGGCGATCCACCGATTATGGATATGATTGTAAATAAAGGCGAAGATCAGTATAAAATCCTTCGTGATTTCAGTTCTGAACCTTATCGAATGAATATAGAGTATGCAAGAGTACCTTTTGTTTTCGGCCCCGGTGCCAGAAAGCAAAAAACTCCTCCGAGGGTAAAGCAGCCGGCGCCACAGCCTGCCGGCAAGCCTGTGCCTGCTTCTCAAAATGGTTTTATTAAACTTGACCCCGTTACCAGGCCTGAAGATATGAATCCTCAGCCAGCTCCAAAGGCTCCTGAAGGATTTATTCCAATAAAAAAAGGGCCCTGAAATCAATAAAAAAATATTACCTTCTCAGGTTTTGATATGGAAATGACGATGAAAAATAAAGCACCAGAAATAGATTCCCAAAGGAGGCCGCTCATGAATCGACTAAAACTGCAGCGAAAGGCAGGTTTACTACTGCTGTATATTTTGTGTTTTGTCGTTTCAGTTTCTACTCTGAACGCCCAGTCCGCGCGTTCAAGAGGCATGGGCGGTGCTTTTATAGGCCTTTCAGATGATGAATCAGCAACCTACTACAATCCTGCAGGGTTGTCGCAGATTCAGGGGCGTGAGGCTTCTATCCAGGCAAAGGTAAATGAACGCGATGTTTTTGATTATAACAGCATTGCGTTTACCGGCCATATCTACGAAGATCATGTTGAAGACAGATTTTCCATTACAGATTATCTCGAGCATAATATTCTCGAAGAGCCTGTTCCGCGTCGACCTAAATACAGCTACGGAGTCTCTTATACGGAAGACAATCGATCAGAAGAATTTGGTCAGCTGGTTGGCGGAAAATATCTCGGAGTCAGGCGCGAAGTAAAAGATTTGCAGATTGCTTTTGGAACCAGATTCCCTATTGCGCGCCGCATGCTGGCTCGAGAACAGCTCTATGGCGGTATAAAGTTCAGAGTCATGAACGTCGACCGCTATATAAAAAGTTTGCAACAGCATAACAATAAAGATACACAGTCTATGGGCGCGGGCCTTATGTACCATTATAATGACAGAGTTACCGGTGGTCTTACTGTAGAAAATATTCTCGAAAATGTTGACGGTGATGGCGATAGAAACGGTGTGAGCCTTAACATGGGTGCAGCGGTAGAAATTACCAAAGGAACAATTATTTCAGCTGACGCTATCAATCTTACTAATACGGATGATGCAGTTGAACAACAATATCGTCTGGGTGTCGAAAAGAAGTTTATCGAGAATGACCTGACTATGAGAATGGGAACCCATAATGGAACACTTACTCTTGGTTTCGGTATGAACCTGCTTCCCCATGTAAGAGTAGATTATGCTTATTACGATGGTGAAGTTATTCAAGAACATTACGTAGGAGCTCATCTGACCTTTGATTGATGTGCAGATATAAGAATGAAAAAACGCCTTACATTATTAACATTGGCATTTATAGCTTTTTCCGCCTCTATGCTGCAGGCGGAGAATGTTGATTTTAAAACCTTTCTCAGGCAAAAACTTGAGGTTTGGGGCCTTGCAGGAACACCCTGGAATGACAATGAATATGCTTTTGATCGCGAACGATCGAGAGCCTGGATGGATGCTTTGCACCATGCTTACGAAGAAATACTCGATCTTCCCCTGATGCAGGACAAGCTTGTCCGTCATGTGTTGCAAACTAATCCGGCGCTTAAAGAACGGCTGGGGTTTATTTTGCTTTCGGCTGAAAAAACTTTTTACCAGCCGGATAATACAGGTATGGCACGCTGCCGAATCGAAATTCCTTTTAATGGCAAACACAGTTTAAGGTCGGCTCTTTATCTCGCTGCGCTTAGACCGCAGCCCCAGAAGCCTACTATGTTTCTCGCATCATACAGCGCCGGTCTTGCGCATAAAGATCTTCCCAATCCTGAATTTAAAAAGTTGATTCTCGATGTCAGAGATTATTATTTCGAACCCTCTGTTTTTCCAAGAATATTTGCTCAAGGCGGTGAACTGTTGTTTCAAGAGGCTATGTCGCCTCAGCCCGAGCGATTCAGCCGACCGGCAATTATCTATTCTGACGATATAGTAGCCGCTCGCAAAGATCTTAAAGAACAGGATTACATGATTTCCAGAGCTTATGTCACTCAGCTGGCTCAACGTGATGTTACGGTTGATCAGACAGATGCAGAAATTGTCGCAGGCTTTTGCCGCCAGTTGACTGTAAATCCCGAAGAAGAACGTCAGATTGTAATAGTATTTGATCCCGAAAAAGAAAAAAAACAGGGATTATTGCCGTTAAAAAAATCTGAAGAAAAAAATAAAAAAACAATTGCAAAATGATATAAACGCGGAGGCATAATATGAAAATTAGAATTATTCTGGCAATACTGCTGCTTGTGACTCTTGGTTGTGTTCCTTCGTATTCTGATACAGGTGTTAGTGATGCAGACAACCTCAAACTTAGTAAGGTGGAGCGTTATGTTTATGGCGACATTCAAACCGGTTTGCCGGAGACAAGAGCAGCTCAGCTTGAAGAAGATTTGTTCGGACGTAAAACCACCAAATCTTTAAAAGAAAAAGTTAAATATCTGCACGACTTTATTTTCAAAGGGAACTCTGACACTCCTTCGTTAGATATGAAGCTTAGTTTTCTTGAATGGAAACTTTTTAACAAAACCGGCCGGGGAGATCTCGAAACTCGTCTGGCCGAGCTCGATCGCCAGGTGATCGGAGCAGTTTCTTTTGAGCCTGCTGCTTTTAGACTCGAACAGCTGGTTCATCTTACAATAGAAAACGGTCTTATATCGCTGCATTCAGTTGTTATTCCGGCCGGAACAGAAATAAAGCTTAAAATCGGAAAAACTATTTCCAGTCGCAGCGCTAAAAAGGGCGATTTGGTTCAAATGACCATGGCTCACGACATGTTTGTAAATCATAATATTCTTGTTCTCAGTCACGGTGGAATTATAAGTGCAAAAGTAGCCGGAGTCAGAAGAGGCGGTAGATTCGGCCGATCCGGTTATATCAATCTCGATATTGACAGTGTCGAAAGCATGGATTCTACCGAAATTCCGGTTAGAGTTGCCTATGCCGGTCAGGAACGCTTTGATAAGCGAAGAATTGGCATGGCGGCCGGCGCATCGACTCTGGGTTATTTTATTCTTGGCCCAATCGGTCTTGCAGGTGGCGCTTTTGTAAAAGGCGATGATATCGAAGTGCCTGCCGGAACTGAAGTCATGGTTAAAACCACCGAAGATCGCCGCGTAACCGGCGTCCTCGTCCACCGCAAATAGCCGCTGACTAATTAACTAAACCACAACGCGCACTTGTAGGGGCACAAAATTTTGTGCCCCTACATTTTTATCAGAAAGACCCACGGTAAATTAGCAGTAATAATCCATTTAGCAATATTGGCAAGTTTCAAGACATTTTTGTGTTCTTTGTTATGAACTAAATTTTAGCATATCAAAGATTGCTTCGTCGTTCTGCTTTGCAGAACTCCTCGCAATGACAATTTGTGGTTGTCATCATATATTGAATTTAGTAAGGTTTTTCTTTCACCGAAACCCGATATCAATCCCGATCCCGAAAAAAGACCCGTCATTCCTGACCGGTTTTAACCGGATCAGGAATCCAGAATAGTTGTCGTTTATTTTGTGCCCTTACTGGATTTGTATATACTGTAGATTGTGATATAATTTTGTTTCAATTAACTATCTGGAGCATACAAAAGTGTGGTTTAAAAAGGTTGGTATATTATTAGTTGTTGCTGTTTCGGTCTTGTTCTCAGGTTGTGCTCTTAACCCTGTAGATACGGATGTCAGGCAGTCTGTTGCGCTCAAACAAAATTCCCCGACGGCAAATGTAAGAGTTTTATTGAGCCCCGAAACCCTTGGCAGCATAAGAGCGGCTAGCACCGCATATACCGTTAAAGTCATTGTTATGGTGGCAAATCCCGGTAATGCAGAACAACCATACTTCAAACTGGTTAAAGAAGTAGATATTAATACCAACGCAAATTCAGCCGCGGTAACTTTTGAGTCTGTTATGGCCCGGCCGGTTGTTGTTCAGGTCGTTTTAAACAACGCTTCAATTGCAGGCTCGAGAATTTTTCACGCGGCAAAAGATTTAAAAGCCGATCAAACTAATACGATTGTTCCGACCGCTGCCGGCAACGGCGATCAAACCGATCTTATCGCCAGAGTCGCCCGGCAATTTTTTAATAATTCGTCGCTTATGGCAAGTGCTGATGAAACATTGGTTACAACCATAGAGAGCAAGGCGGCAGGTAGTGATTTTGATGAAATTCTAAGCAGCGTTGTCAGTCAGATTGCTCCTTCGGGCTTTGTTAATATTTCTGCCGATGCAACTTCTGCCGATACTTTAAATATTGGCACAATCTCTAAAACTGCCTCTCAATATTGGTCAGGTAGCTATTTATGGACAACCAGCCCGCAAAATATGCAGGTCAATCAAGTTCTGAGGCAGGGGCTCGGCGGTTATGGCCTGGTTTATTGGAAACATGCTTCTGAAAATGATGAATTGGTAAGTAAAATCAGCACAAGCGATGGCACGCTGATGACTTATTGTCGAAACTACGGTGCTATCAGTCAGTTTCTTATGCTAAATGATGGTTCTGTGTTACTCGCCGGTTATAATAACTTTAAAAACAGCCCCTTTGTTTTGCGCTGGAACCCGGCACAAAACGCTTCTACTTACTCAAGCAGCGGTTTATCTGATTCAGGTCTGACCTGGGTAAATTATTTAAGCGATATAGATGATGATTTGACCGGTTCGAGCGTAGCATCTCTGCTTGCTGATTATGAGTCATTGGCTTATCTGGTTATTAAAAAAGCAGATAACAGCAAAATCGAATACAGAGTCGATCTCGATGCCGGCACTCGCGTCTATGTCCCCGGCTCGATTGAAGATGGCTTGAATCAAATTAAAACAGCCTATGCTGATCTTGGAGTCATTCTCGAAGATAATGATTTATCTGACATTCAAAGAACTGATCGTTATATGGCTTATGTTGCCGAAGACTTTACCAGTATCAGCGGAGCCGCCGATAAAAAAGACGAATTGCGTGCTATAATGCTCGACAGGTTTGAAACCTATAATATTAACCAATATGATTTTAACTGGCTTTCAGCTCAGGTGATCGATAATGAAACAATTGAAGTTACCACAAAATTACTTGT